>SKPS01000338.1 GCA_007119395.1 Lentimicrobiaceae bacterium | reverse complement strand
TTGATGAAGGCCGGGGGATGAGGTGGTTTGATGAAGGCCGGGGGATGAGGTGGTTTTATGTAGGCCGGGGGATGAGGTGGTTTTATGTAGGCCGGGGGATGAGGTGTCTCCTTATGCTTACAGAATCATTACCCAGGGTTGCTTGTGAGTTATTCATTTTAATGTTGGGTAGCGACACAACGGTGGACTCACCAAAACCAAGTTTGTCACTTAACAGCACCGAACAGAACAACAGTCATCAACCAAAAGCAGTGAAAAGTTGCTTTGATAATTCTTGTTGATCTGAAAAGTTGGGTGCAATAAATGGGATGAAAATACGTATAAAATGACTACCTTTGTAAACCAGAGGTGCTGCACTCTTGTTCTATATAAAATTAACACACGGTCAGTATATGCTTATGTTTCGTGCAGCGTATGTTTTTTTGCTGCTTTTGATGGTTCCGTTAACACTTCATGCGACCCACAACCGGGCCGGTGAGATTACGTACAGACACATCAGCGGCTACACCTATGAGGTGACGATTCTGACCTATACCTATTCACCCAGTCCGGCCAACAGGGATTCATTGCCTGTGGATTGGGGTGACGGATCTCCTATTGAGTTTCTTCAGATAGACCAAATGATGATGTTGCCAAACAATGTACGGTACAACACCTACGTGGGCATGCACACATATCCCGGCCCGGGCACCTATACCATTTCAATGGTAGACCCCAACCGCAATGCCGGCATTGTCAACATGCCCGGCTCTGTAAATGTTGCCTTTTATATTGAATCACAACTGGTGATCAATCCCTTTCTTGGGCCCAATTCATCTCCGGTGTTGCTGGCACCACCGATGGACAATGCCTGTGTGAATTATCCTTTCATGCACAATCCCACAGCATGGGATCCTGATGGCGACAGCCTTTCGTACTCGTTGATTGTGTGCAAGGGTGCCAACGGACTTGACGTGCCATCATATACTTTGCCCCCTGCTTCCAACTCGTTGGGTATCGATCCGGTAACGGGTGATTTCCTGTGGGATTCACCCACCCTGAACGGTGAATTCAACATCGCCATTTTAATTGAGGAGTGGCGCAACGGTGTAAGGATTGGTTATGTGATACGTGATATGCAAATCTATGTCACCAGTTGCAACAATCAGCCACCGGTGATTGATCCGTTGAATGATACCTGTGTGATTGTGGGCGATCAGTTGGTGATACCCGTATCGGCTTCTGACCCCAACAACCTGCAAGTGACCTTGTCAGCACAGGGAGGGCCACTTAACTTGCCTGAGGCGCCGGCTACTTTCCCTACTGTGGTGGGTCATGGACAGGTATCGGGTACTTTCCAATGGACGCCGGGATGCAATGCCGTCAGGAACCAGCCTCACCTGGTCACCTTCAAAGCGGTTGATAACGGAGTACCTGTGAACATGTTTGACCTGAAGTCAATGTATATTACAGTGATAGCGCCACCGGTTGACACCCTTGAAGTGGCACCCCTGGGGGGGACGATGGTGCTTAACTGGAGTGAAAGCCCCTGTAAGCAGGCCTCAGGGTATTCGATCTACCGTAAGGTGGGCACCTCCACTTTTCAGCCCGGGCCCTGTATTACCGGTGTGCCTGCATGGACCGGCTACAAGAGGATCGGTACAGTGCAGGGATTGTCCAATACCTTCTTTATCGACGACAACCAGGGGCAGGGGTTAACCCACGGGCTGTACTATTGCTACAGGATTGTGGCTGATTTTCCTGATGGTGCCCAAAGCCTCGCATCACATGAAGTGTGCAATGAACTGATCAGGGATATTCCGGTGATTACCCATGTAACGGTGGATGAAACCGACAGCGTGAATGGCCGGATAACAGTACAATGGCTTCAACCACAAGAGATTGACTCATCCATGGCCGCAGGGCCTTACAGCTACCATATCCTCAGGAAACCGAAAGGGGGCACCGCCTTTGTGTTGATAGACTCTATCACATTGCTCTCCGATACACTCTTTGTGGATGTTCCGTTGAATACCGTTGGCAACGGATATGTTTACCGTATCGACCTGTATAACAGAGAGCCGGGGAATTACTTCCGGATCGGCTCGTCACCCGATGCCTCATCCGTTTACCTGGTCGCTGAACCACACGACAGACGGATCGCACTCTCGTGGGATCCTCAAACACCCTGGGAAAACTTACAGTATGTAATCTATAAGCAAGACCCGCTCACCATGCTGTTTGACTCGATCGCCACCACAACAGCCAACAACTGGTCGCACCAAGGCCTTGACAACGGCACAGAGTACTGCTACAAGGTGAAAAGCGTCGGCTCATACGGCGCTCCGAATATCATCTCCCCGCTCATCAACTGGTCGCAGTATACCTGTGCGGTGCCGATCGACAATGTGCCACCATGCCCACCAGAACTCACCGTTACCACCGATTGCATCAGCAACTTTGTGAAGTGGGGGTTGCCCCCCGCTGATTGTGGCGCTGACATCGCCCAATACCAGTTGTGGTTTACACCGGGAATACACCACGATTATCAACTCATTTATACATCAACAGGGCCCTTCGACACCTCCTTTACACACACCCTGATGCCCGCCTCCGTTATTGGGTGCTACGCCATACGGGGTATCGACTCCTCAGGAAATGTGGGCGTGTTTTCTCAACCAGTGTGTGTTGACGATGAGAAGTGCGACAAATACAAAATCCCCAATGTGTTTACACCCAACGGCGACGGCTATAATGATATCCTCAACCCATTCCCATACACCAACGTTGACCGCATTGACATCACCATTGTAAGCCGTTGGGGCAATGAGGTTTTTTCCACCTCTGACCCTGACATCAACTGGGACGGGACCGACCAGCGGAGTGGCAATCCGGTATCTGACGGGGTCTATTTTTATGTATGCGACGTATGGTTTGTTTCGTTGGAAGGGGTGCGGAAGCGAACCCTTTCAGGGACGGTGACGGTGTTGAGGTAAATCGTTGTTAATCAGCATAAAGTACAGTATGGTGAGTCAAAAGCATGCCAAAATGTCACGGTATGGTGTCAGGTTGGTATAGAATCAGTATCTTTGCCTGCCTGAAACAGGGGAGAGAAGAGCAATGGACATACAGACGATAAAGCAGCGTTTTGGTATCATAGGTGAGTCAGCTGGTTTGAACCGTGCGATTCAGACGGCGATGCAGGTGGCTCCTACCGATATCACAGTGTTGATTACCGGGGAGAGCGGAGTGGGGAAAGAGAATTTCCCGAAGATTATTCATCAACAGAGTGCACGCAAGCATGGCCCTTACATTGCCGTGAACTGTGGTGCCATCCCTGAGGGAACCATTGACTCAGAACTGTTTGGTCATGAAAAGGGCTCTTTTACCGGTGCCCATGAGGCCAGAAAGGGGTATTTTGAAGTGGTGAACGGAGGAACCATCTTCCTTGACGAGGTGGCTGAGTTGCCGCTCTCTACCCAGGTAAGGCTGTTGAGGGTGCTTGAAACGGGTGAGTTTTTCAAGGTGGGTTCGTCTAAGGTGATCCGTACCGATGTGAGGGTGGTGGCGGCTACCAATGTGAACATCCCTGAAGCGATCCAATCGGGAAGGTTTCGCGAAGACCTTTTCTACCGTCTCAATACGGTGCCCATTTTTGTACCGCCGCTTCGTGACCGGAAGGAGGATATTTTGCTCCTATTCAGGAAGTTCTCTTTTGATTTTGCTGAGAAGTACCGTGTCCCTGAGCTCAACCCCGACGAGGGGGCGCTCGATTTGCTCACCAGGTATCGTTGGCCGGGGAATGTGCGTCAGCTGAAAAACATCACCGAGCAGTTATCCATTCTGGAACGCAACAGGGAGATTGACCGCAACACGTTACAGCGGTATCTGCCTGACGGTGAAACAAGTCAGCTGCCTGTATTGTTACGCGACAGCCCGAACCAATCAGGAGACAGAATCAATGAGCGTGACTTGCTCTACAAGGTGTTGTTCGACATGAAGCGGGACATGAATGAGATGAAAGGGTTGATGATGCATATTCTGCAAGACCCGGAGCTGTCTCACAGGATCAGATCGAAGGAGCCTGCCCTGTTACGGCAGTTTGAGGCGGCACGTGATGACAATACGGCGGGGCACTATCACCCGGACGGAAGTCATACTGAGCCACCGCAGGAAGAACTTTTCCCGGAGGAGCTCTACCATGATGAACACCAGATCGACGAAGGGGAGGTGATAGAGGAATCTCTCTCGATTGAAAAGCGAGAAATAGAGCTGATCAGAAAAGCGCTGCAACGGCATGGTGGCAAACGAAAAGCCGCCGCCGAAGAGCTGGGCATCTCTGAAAGAACACTCTACCGTAAAATTAAAGAATACAATATCAGAGACTGATGAGAAAAGAGCACATACACATCATGCTGTTTTTGCTGCTGGGAATGGGTACACTATTGGTGGGCTCGTGTGTACAAATCCGGTATACCACCACCGGCGCCTCCATACCTCCTGAAGCAAAAACATTCTCTGTTAATTATTTCCAGAACAATGCTCAGCTGGCACCACCGGCGATGGCACAGCTTATCACCGATGCCTTGATCGACAAAATTGCCTCACAAACACGCCTCACCTTAACCAGTGGTACCGGCGACATTCACTTTGAAGGGGAAATTACCGGTTATGACACCCGCCCGGAGGCCATCATGGGCGATGAGCAAGCTGCCATGAACAGACTTACCATTACACTGAATGTACGGTTTATCAATAAATACGACCCTGACAACGATTTTGAATCACGGTTTACACGGTTCCAGACTTACCTGAGCAGTGAAAGCCTCTCAGCCGTTGAAACACGACTCATCGAGCAGATCAACAAAGAGCTGGTGGAGGATATCTTTAACAGGGCATTGGTGAACTGGTAACGATGGGCGAATGGTCAACAAGAGTTGTAACAAAAGCGTTTAAAAATCGTATAAAGGGATTCATGTTACGTGACATAGAAGAGACCGAATGAAGCAACAGCAGATTACACAACAGATCAAACACACTGATCACCATGCCACCATTACGGTGGAGGAGCTGACCGAAGGGCTGGCCGCCTATCCGTGGTGTGCCACTTTGCACATGTTGCTGCTCAGGAAACTCCACGCCGGCAATCACCCGGGCTTTCAGGCACAGCTACAACAATCGGCTCTCTTTGTACACGACCGGAAAATCCTGCATGCCAATCTTTTTGCAGGCAGAATGACGCCGATGCCTTCTGTTGACACAACCACACAACCCGAGACCGTAACGGTTGCTGCTCAACCTGAGATCACAGGCACCTCTGTTGAAGAGATGAAGCAAGAGGTGCAAGAGGATCTGCAAGAGGATCTGCCAGAAGAGGCGCATGAAGAAGTGCAGGAAGATCTGCCAGAAGAGGTGCCAGAAGATGTGCCAGAGGAGGCAACACCTTCTGCGTCACCCAAAGAGGAGCTGATTGAAAGATTTATCAGGGAAGAACCCAGGATCGTTCCGAAAGAGGGTGACTACACTGAATCCGTTGCCATTGCTGAAAGGAGCAATATGCCAGCCTTTGATTTGGTAACGGAAACGCTGGCCAATGTGTACCTGGAACAGGGCAACAAAAGCAAGGCGATTAAAATTTTTCAAAGTTTGTCCTTGACTTTCCCGGAAAAAAGCAGTTATTTTGCCAGCCGTATTTCGGAGATCCGGAATACATCCAACAGATTGTAATTTAAACAATAAGGAGAATTCATATGTTTCCGATTATTCTTATTCTGATTATCTTAACCAGTATTCTTCTGGTATTGATTGTGCTTGTACAGAACTCAAAAGGTGGTGGTTTGGCCTCCAATTTCTCCTCTTCGAACCAGTATATGGGGGTAAGGAAAACCACTGATTTTCTGGAGAAGGCTACCTGGACGTTGGCCATTGCCTTGGTGGTATTGACCCTTAGTTCTGTGATGGCCATCAGGACTCCCGGTGTACAAGGTGCAGGTACTGACTTGCGTATGGTGACCGAGATGGATGCCATGCCTTCGTTGCCACCGGCTGCCACTGAACCTGAAGTGCAGACACAACAACAACAGCAGCAGCAACAGCCCCCGATCGAAATTCAGATGGATTGATCGCACGGAAAAAGTGAAAGAATACATGCCAACAGCGTGTCAGAATGTCAGCGTAAAGCTGACATTTTTTTTTGCCCATTGTCACTTTTCGGGTAAACATGGCAGTTATTTCTGTGAAAAACCTGCTTGGCATAATATTCGACAGGGTGCGGGCACATCAGAAAAATATTATTCACCAATAAAACTGAAAGAATATGGCAAGTGTAAAGATTAAACCATTAGCAGACAGGGTTCTTGTAGAACCGGCAGAAGCAGAAACCAAAACAGCATCAGGCATTATCATTCCTGATACAGCAAAAGAGAAGCCCCAGCGTGGCAAGGTGATCGCGGTAGGACAGGGGAAAAAAGATGAGCCCATGACCGTGAATGTGGGTGACATGGTTCTCTACGGCAAGTACTCAGGCACTGAGATCAATGTAGATGGCACTGAGTACCTGATCATGCGTGAGTCTGACATTTACGCAATTATATAAACCACCCGATCGGATGGAAGCAGTTTGTGTGGCTCCTGTATGGTGAGATGGTGGTGTTGACCGGATCTTGTTTCCGGGTGCTGAACCACCACCTTTCCCAACCCGGAGTGTTGCAACCTGAATCATTTCGTTCTTCATTCTAAGTACAACAGTAATCATTAAAAAAAAGAGAAGATATGGCAAAAGAGATTGTATTTGACGTAAAAGCGCGTGAGTCGTTGAAAGCTGGTGTTGACAAGCTATCTGACGCGGTTAAGGTGACCCTGGGTCCCAAAGGCAGGAACGTAATCATCGAAAAGAGTTTCGGTGCACCTGCCATCACCAAGGATGGTGTTACGGTAGCCAAAGAGATTGAGCTTACCGACAAGATTGAGAACATGGGTGCACAGATGGTCAAGGAAGTTGCTTCCAAGACCAACGATGTAGCCGGTGATGGCACAACCACAGCCACGGTGTTGGCTCAGGCCATTGTACAAACAGGGCTGAAAAATGTTACTGCCGGTGCCAATCCTATGGATCTTAAGAGGGGTATCGACAAGGCGGTGGCTTCTGTAATTGAAAGCATCAAGTCGCAGTCGCAGGTGATTGGCGAAAGCAATCAGAAGATTGAGCAGGTAGCCACCATCTCTGCTAACAACGACAGTGTTATTGGCAAGTTGATTGCCGAGGCGATGGGCAAAGTGAAGCAGGAGGGTGTGATCACCATTGAAGAGGCCAAAGGGATTGAAACCTATGTTGATGTGGTAGAGGGGATGCAGTTTGACAGAGGGTTTATTTCACCCTACTTTGTGACGGATACCGACAAGATGGAAGCTGTGTTTGAAAATCCGTATATCCTGATTCACGACAAGAAGATCTCGACCATGAAAGATCTCCTTCCGATTCTCGAGAAGGTGGTTCAGGCGGGTCGTCCGCTCATCATCATTGCTGAAGATGTAGAGGGTGAAGCGCTGGCTACTTTGGTTGTTAACAAGTTGCGTGGTTCCTTAAAAATTGCTGCCGTAAAGGCTCCCGGTTTTGGTGACCGCAGAAAAGAGATGCTGGAAGACATCGCCATTCTGACCGGAGGCACTGTGATCTCTGAGGAGCGTGGTTACAAGCTTGAGAGTGCTGATCTCTCGTATCTCGGCGTAGCTGAAAAGGTGACCATTGACAAGGAGAACACCACCATCGTAAGTGGAAAAGGGAAGAAAGAGGACATTGAAGCCCGTGTAAACCAGATCAAAGTACAGATTGAGAACACCACTTCTGACTACGACCGTGAGAAGTTGCAGGAGCGTTTGGCCAAGCTGGCCGGTGGTGTGGCTGTGATTTATGTAGGTGCTGCCAGTGAGGTGGAGATGAAGGAGAAGAAAGACAGGTTTGACGATGCACTGAATGCCACCCGTGCTGCAGTGGAAGAGGGTATTGTGCCCGGTGGTGGTATTGCGTATATCCGTTCCTTAGATAATTTGGAAAGCATCGACGTAGAGAACGAAGATGAGCGCACAGGGGTGAACATCATCCGCCGTGCACTGGAAGAGCCGTTGCGCCAGATCGTTGAAAACGCTGGTATGGAAGGATCTGTTGTGATCCAGAACGTAAGAGCCCATGAAGGTGACTACGGTTTCAACGCCCGCACTGAAACGTATGAGCACTTGCTTGAGTCGGGTGTAATTGATCCAACCAAAGTGACACGCGTAGCGCTCGAAAACGCAGCATCCATTGCCGGTATGTTGCTGACCACCGAGTGCGTAGTGGCTGAAATCAAAGAAGACAAACCCGAACCCCCCATGCCACCCATGGGCGGCGGAATGGGTATGATGTAGTTCTTTCTGCATTCATTGCACAACAGCAAAAGGCCACCTGCAACGGGTGGCCTTTTTTTGTAGCGTGCCACCCTTAGAAATGGGGCGAAATGATCTCTGTGTGCCCCCTGTCATGCTGGTTGCCATCGAACCAAACGGAGGGTAAAGCATCCGAACCATTTTTTTCGTATTACGATGCCAATATCAGGATGCTTCGTGTTAAAATATTGTGTAATTTAGACGCCTCAATGAAGATCAAAACTATGAAAAAGTCAATTTTCATTTTGGTGGCGGTACTATTGGCGGCTTACGGTAATAGCCAGGATACCATCACAACGGACAACATCGTTCCGTTGGATGCGGAAGGTAACATCACATGGCAGGATGTAGTCCGGGTTCCTGATCAGGAACAGCTTGATTTATACTACAAGGGCATAGAGTGGCTTAATACCTACTTTCCGAATGCGGCCAGGGTGACCAGGAGGCGCAGCCCTGAAAGTGGTATCATTGAGGGTGCTCACAGCATCCGTTTGTTTGATGTACACGATGAAGTGAGGGTGCCCTCCGGTGCGGTGAACTACACCTTTAAACTGGAGTTTCGTGAAGGCCGGTTCCGTTACACCATTACCGACTTCAATGTGCGTGCCGCCTCACGCTTCCCTATGGAAAGATGGCTCGACGATACCGGTCCCTTTTACAATCCGGCCAACAAAGCCTATCTGGAACAGGTAAGGTACGAAATAGAGAAGATGATTGAAAGCATGACCCAGTACATCACACGACCACCGGCACCGGAGGAGGAGGATTGGTAAGAGACTGATCCATCTCATCAAGAAGCCTCCCCGAATCTTGTGATTGGTTCTTTTCATACTGGCGGTTCTTCTGTTGATATCGTGTGAATCCGTCATTGCTGGCAACCAATAGCAACAGACATCATCATCACCATATAAACCAAAAACACAAGTATCATGATCAGATCATTTACTTTAGAGGGAATCATCGTTTTACCTGCTGAAAACCGTATCATACAGGGAGCTGTTGTGGTGAACAACGGCATTGTTGAACAAGTGATTGAGAAGGAGGTATCAAGCCGTAAATACATTATGCCCGGTTTGATCGATGCCCACGTGCACATTGAGAGTTCTATGGTGGTGCCCTCAATGTTTGCAGCAGCAGCCACATTGCACGGCACCACTGCTTCCGTATCTGACCCCCATGAAATTGCCAATGTGTTAGGGATTAAAGGGGTGGAGTTTATGATTCAGGATGGAAACACCACCCCCTTTCGCTTTTTCTTCGGGGCGCCTTCGTGTGTACCTGCCACCCCGATAGAGACATCAGGTGCTGTGATCGATGATGTGGGCATAAAGTTACTGTTGCAAAAAAGCGAGATTGTGTATCTGGCTGAAATGATGAACTTCCCCGGTGTTATCCACGATGATCCGCAGGTCAAAGCGAAGCTGCAACATGCCATGGATCTTGGAAAGCCTGTTGACGGCCATGCACCAGGGCTTCGGGGAGAAAGCCTGCAGAAATATATCGGAGCCGGAATCACCACCGATCACGAATGTTTCTCGTTGGATGAAGCCAGAGAGAAGGTTGAAAAAGGGATGAAAATTCTCATCAGGGAGGGTTCTGCCGCCAAGAATTTTTCTGAGCTTATCCCTCTGCTCAAAGAGTTTCCTGACCGGGTAATGCTCTGTTCTGACGACATGCATCCTGACGATCTGACCAAAGGTCATATCAACCTGCTGTTAAAAAGGGGCGTGGCCATGGGGTACCCGCTGCTTGACCTGGTGAAAGCCTGTACCCTTAACCCTGCCAATCACTACAAACTGCCTGTGGGACTGCTCCGCCAGGGTGATCCGGCTGACCTGATCGTGGTGTCAGATACAGAGAACTTCACGGTGGAAGAGACCTATATTCATGGTGAACGGGTAGCCGCCCACGGAAAATCATTCGTAAAAACCCACCCTGTGACTCGTCCCAATCGATTTTATGCCGCTCACGTAACTCCCGATGACCTGGAAGTGTGTTCAGAACATGGTACGGTTCGGGTGATTGGTGCCATTGATCAGCAACTGGTGACCAAAAGTCTCACCATGGATTTGCCGGTGCAAAACGGAGTGGTGATGCCCGATATTGAACAGGATGCTCTGAAAATAGTGGTTTTGAACCGGTACTTTCAGGCAAAACCGGCAGTGGGATTCATACACGGATTTGGACTTAAAGAGGGTGCCATCGCTTCAACCGTGGCACACGACAGCCACAATATCATCGCCGTAGGAACCGATGACAAGTCAATATGCAAGGCCATCCTAACGTTGATCCAATCGAAAGGGGGACTTGCAGCCATCAGGGGTGAAAAAACCCACCTGCTGCCACTGCCGGTGGCAGGGATTATGTCTGACCTGCCCGTGGAAACAGTTGGAAACCTCTATAAAACCCTCGATCAACAAGCAAAAGAAATGGGATCAACACTCACTGCCCCTTTTATGACCCTGTCGTTTATGGCCTTGCTGGTAATACCCGAGTTAAAAATGGGTGACAAAGGATTGTTTGACGTCAACACATTCAAAATGACCAATTTGGTAAAATAGTTAAATTTTATTTTTTTTTATTGATTTTTATTTTTATGTTTGCTGTATATTAAGTCCTGCGGTATATATAAATATTTTAAAGCGAAAACCACCATGGCACAACCACTACTTGACATCACACGATTGGAAGATGCAGCGTCGCGTCTCAGGGCAATTGCACATCCTATGAGGATCGCCATCATTGACATGCTCAATGAGAACACCACCATGAATGTAACGCAGATCTACAATGCTTTGTGCATTGAGCAAGCTTCGGCTTCACACCATTTGACCATCTTGAAAAGCAAAGGGGTATTGGGATCCCGTCGGGATGGAAAGAACACCTACTACTTTTTAAAGCATGCGGCCATAACACAGATTCTGGATTGCCTTGAAAAGTGTGAATCGCAGATGCGCCGGTAACCTTTCGGGGATTAGAAGTGCATTTTGTAGTAGAAATCGTAATCCATATGTTGAGCTGTTTTCAGGCTCCGTATTTTGTATGCAAGTCGGATTAGTATTTCGAGTTTGTGTGATTTCAGGTATTGCAGGGCTTTTGGTTGCAGGTAGGCTGCATCCACAATCATGGCCAGGGCTGTGTAGTTGTTGTTGATCAACCATTGATGTGCTTTGCTGTCTTCGTCGATGGCATTACTGAAAGCGGCAAAATGTGGGTATCCGTTGTTCATCAACCATTTAAATGCTTCCACATCAGCCTGAAGAGAGCTGGCAAGTGCTGCAAGCTCTATGTAGTCATTGTCTAAAAGCCACTGATGGATTTTGTGGTTCCTGTCAATTGCTTCCCCCAGTGCAATCAAAATTTTGGGTTCATAATGTGCTAGCTCTTTCATTGACTTGGTTGTTTCAGTAATAGACCCTGGTGCTGATGCCGGCTTTTTCTGCTCTGTCGGCAATCTGACGCAACACCTCTTCCGGGACTTTCATGATGTGGTCGGCTGCTGTACCACGGTCTACTGGATAGATCATTACAAACTGAGGCTTGATCCGTTTCAGGTGCTCTATCCACGCTTCCACCTCTTGATCGGTGGTGTTGTCAATGGTGATTCCATCCACAACACCTTTCAGGAACAGGGTTTGGATGATCACTTTCCCATTGAACCGACTAAGGTATTCAACCTGTTGGATCAGGTCAAAAGACGGGTTTAATGGTTGGTTGATCCATTGAATGGTTTCGGGCAGTCCGCCATCAAGTTTCTGGATGTTTTGGTTCACTTTTTCCAGGGCGTTGAACACATCCGGGTTGTTGAGGGTGGAACCGTTGGAGAGCACTACAATGTTCGCATCCGGGGCCAGTCTGTTTCTCACCTTCACGGTACGATTGATCACTTCAGCAAACTGAGGGTGGAGTGTAGGTTCTCCATTGCCGGCGAACGTGATGGAATCGGGCATCCGTTTATTGCCCTGCTGCATTTTTGTGAGTTTCTCATCAAGGGCAGCTTCCACCTCTTCCGGTGTTGGAAACGAATCATCGCTGAACGAAGACGCATCACCTCCGCCATTGGTCCACCCACATTCACAATAGATACAGTTAAAAGAGCACCGCTTCCTGTTGAGCGGCAGCAGATTCACACCCAATGAGCTGCCCATTCTGCGACTTTGCAGCGGGCCAAAAACGATTTGATGAAATAGAAAACCTCCCATAATCAGATATTGTAAGGTGCAAAGGTCAGCTTTTTTTCTTTACACCCCTGCAATCCACTCCCTGATGTTTGTCAGTTGAAATAGTTCACCCAATGTGATCAGTATAAAGACAACCATAAACCATCGAATAAACTCATTGCCCCCTTTAAACGACACCCTGATGGCCAGCAGTGCTCCGGCGGCCTGACCTACTGAGAGCATCAGTGCGTACTGCCAGTGAATCAGGTCGGCCATAATAAACAGGATCAACGTAGCCGGCACATAGAGCATTACGATAAAGGCTTTTAGTGCATTGGCACGAAGTAGGTCAAAACCTGTTCCCAGTACGAGCCCGGCAAGTAGTACATACCCGATACCAATATAGATCATTCCACCATAAAAGCCAATGCCAAAAAACAGAAAGTATTGCCACCATTTGGGTTCCATTTTGGGTGTGGTCAATTTTCCCGACAGCCACACTCCGGGTTTCACCACCATGGCAAACAGCATAAAGAGCAGTGCTACGGCGGCTACCCGTTCAAAGCTTGTATCATCGATCACCACAGCGAGCCAAGCACCCGGAACGGATCCCAGCAAAACCGGAATACCCAGTTTCACGCCGGTACGGGGGTGCAATGCTTTTAGCCTGATAAAACTGCCCGTGGAGGCAACCGTCTGAAACAGTGCTGCCACACGGTGGGTGGCGTTGGCCACGGTAAAGGGAAGGCCCAAAACCATCAGTGATGCCAGCGAAATCACCGTGGCACCACCCGCAACGGTGTTGATAAACCCAACCGCAAAGCCTGATCCTAATAAGACAAGTACCTCTGTTATCGTCATATCGAAATGCAAAAATAATACTCTCACACGGATCAGAAAAATGGTGTATCTTCGTCGGTCGTTAACGAACTATAATAAACGAACTATAATATTGATATCATGAAACGAATGAAACCTTTGTTGTGGGTATTGGCCATTGCGATGATGGCTTGTAGTTTTACAGCCGATGTGCCGATTGAAGAGCGCTTGGCGAAATATGCCGAGTTTACGTTAAGGGCAGACCTTTCACACCTGAGTCCAGATGAGCGGAAGATGTTGGTTCACCTGATTGAGGCTTCAAAAATCATGGATGATTTATTTTGGAAGCAGGCATACGGTGACAAGGATGCATTGTTGAAGAAGCTGAACAGTGATGAGGAGCGTGCTTTTGCGAAGATCAACTATGGCCCGTGGGATCGTTTGGCCGGTAATGAGCCTTTTGTCAAAGGTTACGAGAGCAAGCCGAGGGGCGCCAATTTCTACCCTGCAGATATGACTGCTGAAGAGTTTGAAGCGCTGGAAGATCCCCGGAAAACGAGTTTATATACATTGGTTCGCCGTGACGACCAGGGCAACCTGAAGGTAGTTCCTTTCCATGAGGCTTACCGTGATGAGCTGGGGCGTGCAGCCGAACATTTAAGGGCTGCAGCCAAGCTGACACCCGACAGGGAGTTCAGGCAGTACCTCAATGCCAGGGCAATGGCATTGGTGACTGATGAATACCAAGAGAGCGACTTTGTTTGGATGACCGTGAAAAACTCCAATGTAGACTTTGTGGTGGGAGCCATCGAGAACTATGAGGATGCACTCTTTGGTTACAAAGCGGCGTATGAAGCCTTTATTTTGATCAAGGACCACGAATGGAGTGCCCGGCTGGAGCGTTTCAATGAGATGTTACCTGAAATGCAGGCCATGCTCCCCGTCCCTGAAGAGTACAAACAAGAGGTACCCGGCACCGATGCAGATATCAACGTATA
>SKPS01000098.1 GCA_007119395.1 Lentimicrobiaceae bacterium | reverse complement strand
GTCCCGAAAAATTGAAAATCTTCGATTTTCTCATTTTTCGAGGATCCTTCCCGAGCCAATGGCTCGTGGACTAACAAAAAACTATGAAATCAGAGATTTCTGGTTTTTCGGGATTGGCTATTGGCTAGCTGTCAACCCGGTGAAAGATGCCACAGCAACGACAACCACCGAAGTGGGTTGAACAGGGCATTGCGGTGTGCCGTGAGAGATGGCAATGTTCTCCCCTTGCAGCTTCTGTTCAGTACTCATTCAATAATGTCCGGATAATGGTTCTGTTGACAAAGCAATGCTGCTGGCTTGGGGTTTCTCTCGGCATCCCGATCTAGATTGTGGTGTGTTATTTTTGTTCTGATGACCTGGTTTGTTTTGCTTGTTTCGGAAAAATGTGTAATTTTGCGCTCCATTTCAGGATGGAGATTTATTATTCACCAATTAAAATCAAATCAGATGATTAACAGGTATGAAACCGTTTTCATTTTAACTCCCGTTTTGTCTGACGAACAGATGAAGGAAACGGTAAAGAAGTTCTCTGATTTGCTCACCACCAAAGGGGCAAATATCGTATACGAGGACAACTGGGGATTGCGGAAGCTGGCCTATCCCATTCAAAAGAAGTCAACAGGCTTTTATCACCTCATTGAGTTTGAGGCGGAGGGCACATTGATTGAGGAGCTGGAGGTAGCGTATCGTCGTGATGAGCGTGTGATTCGCTTTTTAACCATTGCTCTCGACAAGCATGCCATTGCCTACAATGAGAAGAAGCGGAAAGAGAAGGCACCGGAAGAAGTCACAGAGGAATCGTAGATTAACTTTTTAAACAATTAAGATCATGGCAGAGAACGACAGCGAAATCAGATATCTGACCCCTATCGCCCTGGATACGAAGAAGAAGAAGTATTGCAGGTTCAAGAAGAGTGGTATAAAATACATTGATTATAAGGATTCAAACTTTCTGATGAAGTTTGTAAACGAGCAGGGTAAGTTATTACCACGCCGCATTACAGGCACATCGGTCAAGTACCAGCGGAAGATTGCACAGGCAGTGAAGAGGGCGCGTCATTTGGCGCTGATGCCTTATGTTGGAGACTTACTTAAATAGAGGAGGATTAGATCATGGAAATCATTTTAAAGCAGGATATTCCCAACGTAGGGTTCACCAACGACATTGTAAAGGTTAAAGACGGTTACGCGCGCAACTATCTGATCCCACGGGGTTATGCTATCATTGCAACCCCTTCGGCCAAGAAGGTATTGGCAGAGAACGTTCGTCAGAAAGCGCACAAAGCCGAGAAGATTCGCATTGATGCCGAGAACATTGGCCAGGCACTTGATGGTTTGCAGTTGCGTATTGCGGCCAAAGCGAGCACTTCGGGCCGGATTTTCGGTTCTGTGAATGCGATCCAGATTGCGGAAGCCCTAAAGGAGCAGCACGACATTGAGATTGATCGCAAGAAGATCTTTCTTGATGGTGAGAGTGTGAAAGACCTGGGCACCTATCAGGCCAAGATCAGACTACACAAGGAGGTTGAGTCTACTGTCACCTTCGAGGTGTATGCTGAATAGGCGATGGTATCTGCTTCGCGGATAAAACATGTGTCATCACTCAGGGTTCAGAAGTTCCGTGAGTTGCACAAGCAGACCCTTGCTGAGGGTGTTCGCCTTGTCCGCGAGTTGTTTCTTACAGGCTATCCCTACGAAGAGATTTTTGCCACCGAGAGGTGGTCTGAGCAGCACCCTGATTTATGGCGTGCTGCGTCCCACGGAGTAACCCTCTGCAGTGAGAAAGAGCTGGAACGCATGTCAGCCCTGAAGTCACCGCAGGGGGTTCTTGCTGTGGTACCGATTCAGGATGAACGCCCGGCATTGGGGCATTGTGACATCACGGTCTATTGCGACCGCATCAGTGACCCCGGCAACATGGGCACCATCCTCCGTTTGGCCGACTGGTTTGGTATCGGGCAGGTGATTACCGGTCCCGGATCGGTGAGCCTGCACAACCCAAAGGTGATACAGGCCAGCATGGGGTCGTATTTCAGGGTACATCACACGGTGCTTTCACTCAGCGACCTGCTTACGGTGCTCCCCGCCACTGTTCGTGTCTGTGGAGCAGTAACCAACGGCGCGCCTCTCAACCTGACGCCCGTGCAGCCCAAACCCATTGTAATCGTGATCGGCAATGAGGCATCCGGCATTGCACCTGAGAATGAAGAGCGGTGCACCGAACTGGTCACCATCCCCGGTCGGGAAGCGTTGCCCGGCGAAACAGCCGAATCGCTCAACGCAGCCATGGCAGCCGCCATCATGTGCTACCACTTCGCTGTTGAACCGGCAGAAAGCCGGTGATATGTGAACATTCCCGTCTATTTCACTGTTATAATACCAACATCAACTACTACACCTATGAATCTGATCGTAATCCTATTGGCCGTTTTAATCGTGGGCATATCCATTGCCGGAATCGCCATTAAAATGTTTATGGTAAAAGATGGTGAATTCCAGAAAGTGTGTGGAAGCGTTGACCCTAAAACCGGCAAGCCGGTGCCTTGCACTTGTAAGACAACAGAGCCCTATTCCCCTGAGGATTGCGATAATACAGAGAAATAGGTAAACAGTTAAAGCCTGCAAGCTTTTACATGCGCGCCAATGTGCTTGGTCACAGGAAATACCAAAACTATCGCCATCAGCTAAACCAAAGTGCATGACTTATTATGCTTCTGCAGGAAACCTTTCTTGAGCAGGGCGCCTCTTCGCTCACATAACACAGTCACTGACACACACATTTGCACCCTGATTGGGGGGATCTTGAAGCGCGAAAAAGTCAAAATCTATAAATCTGCAGTCATTTTACTCAGATCCTTGGAGAAAAAGTTGTATATTGCAACACCATGTAACACATGAAAGAGGTGATCGGATAATCTTAGGGGGCTGCCGATGAAAAATAACCAGAACGACGTCAATACATCACAAAAAGAGGTGGGAGCACTACATCATCTTTATAACACCCCTGAATTACAGGAAAGATTTTCACGGGTTGAGACGTGGATGTCTCAGCAACGATTCGTGCCAATTCTTATATTGGGTGCTAAAAGAACCGGTTTTCATGTAAAAGTAAACGGTCTAAATTCATTTTTGCCCTATCAGTGTATGCCTTGGCAGTATCACCATCTGAAATCATGGCGAGCCATCGGACCCAGCCTGGCTGGTTGGGTGGTCTATGGCAAGATTACCAAGATCGATAAGGACACCGGGATGATTTTCGTATCCATTGCTGACAAAGTATTTGAAAAACCTTCATTGGTTTTTGGCAAAGAATACACCGGGTTGGTATTAGAAGTAAAGGCATTTGGGGTGTTTATTGAAATTGGCCATCATTTTAGATGGAAGTACGGTACTGTAAAAGGGTTGTTACCCACATCAATGCTGGCGAACCATGAAACTCTTTCTGACTACAAACAAGGCGAGGAAGTTCGAACGCATTTCTTTCAGGACAAAGGAAATGGCGAACCGGTGTTACTTTGCAACGTAAAGGAAGCAATCGATTGGCATCATACAAGACTATCGGCTTTGGTTGGTCAGGAAGTAATAGCAAAGGTTGTGAGACGCAGCAAGAGCAGAGGCCCCATTGTACAGATCAACAAAACCTACCAAGGTGACCTGGTGGTTCTCGCAAAAATGCCTCCCAGCAAAAAGCAGCAGACTAGAATTCATAACATGTTGAATGCCCTAAAGCAAGGAGAAACAGTTCTCTGCAAGATCATTGGTTACGATTTTTCCCGCAAGATGCTAACCGCAAAATGGAAAGTAGGGGGACATAAAGAGGTGTTAAATCATCACGCCTTATTCGAACTATTAGACGAGGAATCGCTACTAAACCTGTCAACACTCAAAGAGGTACTACAAGAGGACAATTTCAAAAATGATGAGACTGATAGAGGCCAAATCTTTTTTTGAGGTGCTGGTATTCGAAATGCAACAGTCGTCACATTATCCGTCATTCCAAAAAAAACCAAGGGTTTGTTGTAGGCCATAGCCATATACAGATGCCATCCTGCCATGGCATCCCCTCTCCTGGATAGTTTGTACCGACAATTCAGAAAGGTGATGGTGGTAGTTTATGGATATAACTGTTTTGCCGATACCGTCAGGTATCGTGCAACCTTAAAACCCCGGAAT
>SKPS01000239.1 GCA_007119395.1 Lentimicrobiaceae bacterium | reverse complement strand
TTACGACAGCGGTGGCCCCGCTAACTACCACAACAATACCAACGGGGTGTTTGTAATATCACCCCCGGGCGCTATGTCGGTAACACTGAACTTTCAGAGTTTTGAGTTTGAAGAGGGGTATGACTACCTTTATGTCTATGACGGAGACAATATCAATGCACCACTGATCGGAAGGTACGATGGAAACACCCTGCCCAATGGGGGGACCATCACCTCAACCATCGGTAGCATCACCCTGAGGCAGTCAACAGATCAGGCCGTGACCGAATCAGGCTTTTTCCTTGGATGGACATGCCAGTACCCAACGGCTGCCCCCATAGCCGACTTCGTTGTGTCTGATACACTGACCTGTAGCGGTGAGATCACTTTTATGGATATCTCAACAAACGGTCCGAACGATTGGTTATGGGATTTCGGTGATGGAAACTACTCCAACGACCGGATTGTAACCCACACCTACCATCAGAGCGGTACCTATACCGTGACGCTTACCACGGCGAACGCAATCGGTTCCCATACCATCACCAAAACAGAGGTGGTAAGGGTGCGCCTTCCATTCCCTGATGTGCGCGATGTAGCAGTATGCGTCACCGGAGATGTAACCCTCGCCAATACTGATTCCAGTACCATTACCAGGTGGTACAACTCAGAAAGTGCTTCTACCCCTTTCCATACAGGGAGCTCTTATTCATTGAACAATCTGACACAAACTACCACCTACTGGGTGGATGAGGTGATAGAACAACCGCTGCATATAGGTGGTAAAATGAACAACGCAGGTGCCGGTTCCTTCTTTACCGCGGCCGTACAACACCATCTCGTATTTGATGTGCACAAGCATTCGGTGTTGGAAAGTGTACTCGTGTATGCCGGAAGCGCCGGTAACCGTACCATCCAGCTAAGAAACAGCAACGGTAACCTTCTGCAGAGCAGAGTGGTTTCCCTTACACAAGGTGCCAATACGGTTGATTTGAATTTTGACCTTGCCCCAGGAACGGGATATCGCCTGGTAGGCCCTACCAGCCCTAATCTATACCGAAACAGTGGCGGAATAGCCTTCCCTTATCATATCGAAGACCTGGTCTCCATTACACACGGCTCAGCCAACTCCAACCCCACAGGGTATTACTACTACTTCTACCAGTGGCGCGTCTCTGAAAGACCTTGCATCAGTGACCGCGTGCCAGTTACAGCTTATGTGAACAATGACCCCCCAACTGCCGACTTCACCTTTACACAAACAGATCCTGTAGTGTCTTTCTCAGACCAGTCAACCAACCCCGGCGTGAGTGAATGGGTGTTTGGTGATGGAAATACCGCAACAGGATCAAACCCTGTTCATCAGTACAGTGCTGTTGGAACCTACTCAGTTTTGCTGACGGTAGACAACGGGTGTGGTATTGATCAAACAATTAAGCAGGTCACCATCCAGACTATGGACATAGAGGAGCACGACAAAGAGGTTGAATGGCTGATTTATCCGAACCCGTCGGATGGAGCTTTCAACATCAGGGTGCCTGAAGTGTTTGCCGGTGTCAGGTTACTAGTGGAACTGTACGATATGACTGGACGCCAGGTGATCTCTTCCATACACCCCGGCGACAGCCATACCATCAGGATGCAAACAGGCAATACCACTCCCGGTATCTATCTGCTGCATATCAGGGCAGGGGAGGAGACGCACAGGGCACGCATCGTGATCCGCTAAGACTGAAAGTTGTGTTAGTGATGCCCCTGTTGCGCCAGGTGATAATCCACCAACCCGTGTATCGGTGATCCCACAATCTTCTGCAGCGACAACCCACGCCGGTCAAATGCCAGCTCCATCTCTTCCTTGAAGACAGAGGCACCACCTCCACATGCACCGATGGGGATTTCAGGTGGTTCACCCTCCAACATCGGTTTAATCATTATGCTCACCATGGCATCGAACGACTCGGATACGATGGAGCGTATTACAGGGTGCTTTGCATACCCACTGATAAAAGGCACCCACGACGCGGCATACGTTTGTGGCTTCTTCAGGCTGTACAGATGGCTCAAGAGATCCGTTGCCTTTAGTTCACACTTCTGATAAAAGGCACTGGCGATATCATCGGGTAACTTATCCAGCAGCAGCGCTTTGAGAAAGGCAAAGCCGATGTGCGATCCACTCCCCTCATCACCCAGAAGATAGCCCAGTGAACGGGTTTTTTTGGTCACCACACCCTGATATATTATCCCTGCATTCGATCCGGTGCCGGAGATGATGGCCAACCCCCGTTGGTGGCCAAACAGCGCCCGGCCGGCACCCGTCAGGTCATCCAGCACCTCAACATGATGAGATCCTGAGAACACCTCTTGTAATACCCTTTGAACAATTTGTTGCTTTCGAGCATCCTGACATCCCGTACCATAATAGTATACAGCCTGTGGATTCGGCCTGCCAAGAGCAACAGCGGCCTCCTCCGCCAGAGCCGTGATCTCTTTGGGAGTGTTGAAATAGGGCGATATACCCTTCGTGGCAGCCGTGCCAGCCAACGCACCACGATCCGCCAAAGCCCAGTCAGCCTTTGTGTTACCTGCATCAATTACCAATATCATATCAGGGTTGATGTTTTTTTTTGATGTTTATCGCTCCTCTCGTAAAGGATTTTTATAATTTTACCCGGTGATGACCGGAAAACAAAACATAAAAAGAGCAGGTACAAAGAAAAGAAAAAAGCCAACAAGAGCACGTTGGTATGAAAACCGGAAAATGATCCTGGTGCTTCTTGCCGCCATCACGATGCTGGTCTACGGACAAACCACCCGATTCGGTTTTACCTGGTTCGATGATGATGCTATACTGCTGCGCAATCAGGCTTATGTGAGTGACTTATCGAACCTGACCGATGCCATCTTCAGGGATGCTGAGTTTACACAACAGAACATAGAGCTGTACCGGCCATTACAAAACGTTACGTTTATGCTGGATGCAGCCATCGGAGGGTTCGATGGGGGGATGTTCCATTTTACCAATGTTTTGCTACATCTTGCCTCCGTTTTTTTGCTCTTCTTTCTTTTAGAGCTGCTTGGTTTTTCACGACTGCCGTCTGCACTCGGCGCTGCCCTGCTGGCCGTGCACCCTGTATTTACATTTGCCGTATGCTGGATACCGGCACGCGGCGACCTGCTGCTCGCTTTTTGGAGCCTTGCGGCGTTTTATCTGTTTGTACTCTTTCTTAAAACGAACAGGATACGGTATCTTTGGTGGAATCTGTTGGCTTTCACGATGGCGCTCTTCAGCAAAGAAACCGCTGTGATGCTCGTGCCGCTCTGTGTCCTTTGGTATATGATGACCAAACCGGAAAGGTTCTGGCAGCGGTGGCAATGGATCCCTGTTGTGGGATACTCCGCTGTGTTGACGCTCTACATGTACCTTAGGTATCACGCCATCTACCATGTCGAAGGGGATGCCTTCGGGCTGATGCCGTTTCTTCATAACCTCAGGGTACTGCCCGAAACCCTGCTACGGTTCTTTGTACCATGGCCTATGCCGGCACTCCCTTTCTATACACTCGCGGTCACCCTGGGCGGAGTGTTGGTGGTCGCCCTGATGGTTGTTTTCGTCGTCAGAAAGAGGGCGTGGAATCCGCTGGTGATTACCGGCATTGCCTGGTTTCTTCTCTATAATCTCCCCTCCATGTTCTATCGGCCCGACTGGTCTGACTATATCTACGATTACATCATCCACAGGAGCTACCTGCCACTGATCGGAGTGATTGTCTTAATCCTGGCCCTGTTCAGGCAGTACCACGAAACCCTGAAGCAAAAGAAACCACAGCTTGTTGTCGCCACAGTATTGTTGGTGTTGATGGTGCTGAGTTTCTCTTTTGCCCGGATCTTTCGTGCACCGTTGCCATTTTGGCAATATGCTGTTCAGGCCAATCCGGCATCCTCTTTTGTACATAAATACTATGGTGGAGCGCTCTTCTTCGAGGAGAGGTATCAGGATGCGATTCGCAGTTATACCCGGTCGTTGGAGCTGAACCCTGACTTCACCGAAGCGCGGCTTAACAGGGGCATTGCACTCGCGGCAGCAGGCAATCACCGTGAAGCGCTGGAAGATTTCAACCACTATCTCGATTCAGTGCCCGCTGACACCATGATACTGCGCTATCGGGTTATCTCGCTGATGGAGTTAAAAGACTACCAGGA
>SKPS01000251.1 GCA_007119395.1 Lentimicrobiaceae bacterium | reverse complement strand
TCACTGCTTTGTCGATGCTGATTTCATCTGCTTTGATTTCACCTTTTGAGTTGACTTCAAGTCCCATCACGGTAACTTCTCCGATGGTTTCAGATGTCACAATGGCATTGAGGGTGAGGGTTCCGGTACTGGTAGGTTGATTCCATTGGATGCCTGTACCTGACAGGAGTGAGAAGGATGTTCTCAATCGTGGTATGGAGACTGGGTTGTCGGTGGATACATCTGCGGCCCAACCACTTCCGGCGGCGGTGATGGTTGTTCGGATTCTCCCTTCCATCGGTGATGCCAGGTGGATTCGACCGCTAAAGACGCCTGAGATCAGGCTGTCGTTTTCAAATTTGAGGCCTATGCTGTCGGCTTCGAAAGCATAACCGGCATATCCCAGTCTGAAGATGGAACCGGCATAGCTGATCTCTCCGCCGATACCGGCTGAACCGATGAAAAAATCTTTCACATGCAAACGGGAAGGTCTGCCGGTTGCTTCGGTTGCAAAAACTGCAGGCAGTTCCAGGCTTGCTGAGTGGATGACCACGCCACTGAAATTGTTTGCAAAGCCTGGAGGGCTTTTCATTTTATGCATGTCAATGGTGAAGGAGGAGCCTTCTCTTAACTTAAAGCCACCTAACTCTATGGCGGGGATGTTTTCTATTGTTCCGAGGAAGTCGCCAGTAGGTTCAATTTCGGCATAGAACCTTACCGGTGCTGACAGGGAGTTATGGCTGATAACGCCGCCAATCCCGCCTCCCAGGGAGGCTGTAACCACAAAGGAGTCTACACCCACGTCAAAGCCCAGGATATTTCTGCTAACAGATGTTGCGCTGCTCCATGAAACCGAGCCTGCAACCGCGATACGATCTTCGCCGTTGTCGGCCAGCTCTACTTCGTTGATGTGTAAACTCACCTCCATCAATTCATTCATGATACCATCGCTGATGCCATCATCTGCCACACCCAGTCTCCCAGTTCCTGAGATCAGTTCCCCTTCAGAAACGGGCTCATCCAGGATCACGACAAACAGGTTGTCTTTTGAGCCGATCCGGAACCTGTCGAACAGGCTTGTGTTATAGGTGGCCTGGTCTTTCGGTGGCCGGCCCAACGGTTGATAGGCATCTTCGACTGATGCTTTGAGAAGCAGATTGGTTTCATCAGGGAGGTCTTTCACGATCGCAAAGGCCAGTCCGAAAGCCCCCGTACGGGTCTCTTCCGGGTCAATGCCTGCCTCTTCCGGCATCAGCTCAAAAAGCACCTCTTCATCTTCAGCAGCATCACGCTCCTCATTTAACAGTCCGGCAATTGCACGTACAACGTAAGCATAGTCCTGGCCGGCATCATCCCCAACGGATGGGGGGAAGTCGCCTGTCAGCTCGTCTATTTTTTCCTGACTCACATCACCTTCAGATTGTATTATTTCCAGTGCTGCATCAAAAGCAAAAGGTGGAGCACCAGCCGAAAACCTGTGAATACTCAATCGGATTGGAGCGATGGCATCAAAACTTTCCTCATCGATCACCACGCTATCGCGCAACCATTTGGCATGAATCCTGAACCGGGCAAAGCCATCACCAAAATCAAAATCGGCCTTCGCATACCCGTCACCATCGGTTTGAACGGTGATGATGGTGTCACCATCAAAGCCATAGTCTTCGGATGAACCAGCCATTCGTTCAACTGAAAACTCTATGTCTTCGCCTGCCAACCCTTTATGGTCACCGGTAACAACCCGTGCCTGCACTTCCATGGTTGTGTCCGGAATACCCACCAGGTTGTCGGTTACCTCTACCAACACACCCGGAATCACCAGGATGCTGTCATCGCTGTCAACAGGATCATCAGGTGCCAAATGATTGGCAATGAGCAACGCCTCAATTTCCAGTTTCTCTTCAGGCAGCGGTTTCTCCACAAAACGGGGTTCCCAGAGAAACCTGTTCTGGAGCGGATGGTTTCCAATATTACGACCCTCGTATTTCCATTGGTAAGGTCCCTGGTCACGGATGCTTTCCAGGGTTTTCACTTCATCACATTTACCATCGGCTGTGTAGCACTTAATCTCCAGTTGATCAAAGTCAGGAGTGAATTCAGCATACACTTCCACCACATCTTTGGCAATCACATCAGTATTTCTAAACACAGGCCATTCTTCCCACAGAGGTTTCCCATCCTCATAGACAAGTGCAATGGTACGCGGTTCGGGTCGCAGAACACGTGGGGGTGTCATTTCTGCAGGCAGCGCACCTTCTTCCAGCAGTTCCTGAACCAGACAAACGCTCGCCACATCCGGCTCATCCGGTATCTGTTCTATTGCAGGCTCATTTTCAAAAACGGGAATACGGGAGCCTTCGTAGCGGATCGTTTTAATCAATTCGGCTTCTTCATCTCCGGCACGAAAAGCATCAATCACGGCGTCTTTCGCTCTTAAACGGATGGTTGCTTCAATCTCCACTGATTCAAACTCTTCGACCAAAAACGCACGAAACTCCTCTTCCGCCTCCTCAAGATTGGCTTTGGCTTTGGCAAGTTGCTTATCAGCTTCGTTTATCGCACGCTCTTTCCTTGCAACAGACTCATTGATAGCATGAATGGCATCCTTTTTCGCATTTTCATGCTCTTCAATCTGTTGCTTGATGTTTTCAAGGTTCTCTTCATGTGCTGACACCTCTTCATCCTGACCTATCTGGTCTTCAACATGATCCTGGAGTTCCTCACGCGCCTGGTTCGTGTTCCGGATCAATCGGTGAGCCAATCTTTCAACCCTACGCCAATGTTCAAGGCCGGATAACACTTCGGCGTATGCCTCATTCCCTTTCACAAGGCTGTCGCGCAGCTCTCTGGCCTGCAGGCGTTTTTGCTGTTGATTCCCGAGTAACACCCCAAGCTGCTCCCTGGCTGTTGACACACTTGCTTCAGCAGATTGAACACTGGCTGCACTCCCGGCAACCTCCTGCTCCTTGGCCGGGATATCGGTCTCCTCCAGCGTTTTGATTTCGTCTTCAGTGTCTTTAATGAGCTCCCTCACCTGCCTGATCGCTTCCTGCTCCCCCATCACATTGGCCCTGGACAGGTGGTTGTTGAGCTGCGATAAGGCAGTATTTCTTTCCCTGAGCAATCGCCTTTTCGCTTCCAACTCGTTGGATTGATCAGCAAGGGTAGGCTCTGCTGCCCTTAACAACTCCTGCTTGTTATTCAGCTCGTTTTGCTTGTCTTCGATGGTTTGTTGCAACAGACTCAGTAAACTGTCATGCTGCGTGATGCTCCGAACCATCTGCTCCAGGTCTTCTTTCACCTTGAGACTGTCGGAGGTGTAATCCTCCTTTTGCTGCAATGCTTTGTTGAGGTTCTCTTCTGCACTGTTGAGCAACTCCTGCAATTGCAATTGCTGGTTGTGAAATTCCTGCGTTATCTCATTTTTTTTCCTGGCCAACTCTTTTTCTGCTTCCGTGGCCTGATCATTTAATGCATTGATCTGGTCCTCACTCTTTTTATATTCAACCAGTGCCCTTCCAATCCGTTCTGTTTCGAGGGCAATAATACGCTGCACCTGCTCTTTTTTGAAATATGCCAGTTGAAGGGAGTCTTCGGCAGCTTTAACACTGTCGCGAAGCGCTTCAAACCTCGGGTAAGTCCCTTTGTCTTTCATCACCTCTTCCAATGGCGGCGGGATATAGTACACATAGTATCCCGTGGCCGAGGTGTTGCCAGCCATTTCCTCCACCTGCTCCTCCTCCAGACTCTCTTGCTGCTCCCTGAGCGCTTCCATTTCATCCATCAACTCTTCAGCTCGCCTTTTAAGGGCCTCAATACGTTGCTCCAACGCATCGATCAGGTCAACAAGGTTGTGGATCAGCTCCTCGTTTTTCTCTTTGAGCGCTTCAAGCCTCTCCTTCTCTTCTTCAAATTCTGTTTTGATCACGAAAAGGCCAAAGGTGTCAGCATAGAGTGTACTCAAAGAATCCTGCAAATGATCAATTGCACTCTCCATGGAGTTGATGCTGCTTTCTGCGGCATGCACCCCTTCGAGGAACTGCTCTCTGTTTCTTTCCAGTTCATCCTTTCGTGCCTGCACCAGCAGGTTGTACTTGTGCTCCTGTCTTGAAAGAGAGTCAGCCTGTTCAACGATGTTCTGCTGCATATCAGCTTTCTGACTGTCGAGCAGTTGCATTTCCTCTACATAATCAGACAGAGCCTGGCTGTAAGCCTGGTTTGACTGTTCAACCTGGTTTTGTGCAGCATTCATCACACTTTCCATCGCCAGCAACACCTGCCTCAGGCTGTCAATTGTGATCTCGATTTGAACTGGATAGAGGTATTCAGAGTACACAAGACGCTGCATGGTCTGCCTGAAATCCTGATATGTTTGCGTTACATAAGAGAAAGCTTCGATGCAGTCGTGGCGTTCGTGCGGTGGGAGGGCAGCGCAACGGTTGGTCAGTTGCTGATACAATCCTACCAGACTGTTGTCGAAAGTGTTATGGCAGGCATGTCTGACGGTGGTATCGGTTTCAATCAGGCAATTTTTCGACTGGCTGAACAGGTTGTCCATCGTGTTGTATAGCCCAATATGCTGACCCATGGCATATTCAACGATGAAGCCGCTGGCAGTACCGTACCAGAACCTTCTGTGGAGCAAAAAATCACGGGTGTCGGGGTCTTCAAGCAGCTTGATCTCCTCTTCAGCAATCTTTTTTGAGATGTTTTCAGATATCTCTTTTTGATCATTGTACGCAGTAGCAGCTGCATCCAGCACATCTTTCGCATCCTGTATGATTTGCTTCAGGGCATCGGATTGCTTTGTTGTTTCCTGTTCATGTTTTATCAATTCTTCCTGAAGGTTTGTGAGCACCGTACGATGGTCTGCAACAACCGTTCGTTGTGTCAGCTCCTCTTCTGATGGCGGTCCGCTCAGCAAATATCTCAGGGAATCAATTTCATCCAGGAGGTTGGATATCAAATGCTGGATGCTGTCTGTTTGGCCGATCAAAGCATTGATGTCATCAAACAGGTCACCGCGTTGTTGATTGATCACCTGCAGGGTGTCATTGATAAGTGCGATAAGCGAATCGAGGCCGGTATTTTCTGTCTCTTTTTCTTCGATGCGTGCTTTGTGGGCTTCTGTTCGATTCGGTAGCTCGAGTGTGTCTTGTGCTATTTGGATGAGCGAGTCTTCAATTTCGGTTATGCGTTTATGGATGTTTTGCAGGGAGTCTTTGATTTGATTGAATCTGAAAGGGTCAAAGGGGATATTGAGAGACCCTTTACCATCGATAAGTTCCCAGGTAAAGTCGTGCACTTCATCCATTACCGGCATAGGTTCTTCGCTTCTGCCTCCGTCGCAGCCGGAGCAATAGAGCCAGAGCAGGTCCCAGTCGATGGCTTCTGCCCTGATGGGGACGGCCCTTGGGTAGAGGTGCAGTTCAGAGTCGTCGACCATCATGCCGAGCGATATAGGTGTAGCGGGTTCCGGAGTGTAATCGGGGGGATCGCACGCTTCTGCGGGCGGGTCTTCGGGAGGTGGATCGTACGGAGGGATGTCTATAGGGGGATCGGTAACAGGAATGGTATCAGCAGGCCAGAAAACGATCACTCTGGGTGGAGCATAGGAGGTTTGGTCACGCCCTGTCTCAACATCGGTAAGCACCACCGACCAGGCATAGGAGGCTTCCGGCTTGGGGGTAACGTATTTGTCGTCCCATTGCCAGAAAGGCTCCTCCACGGTCTCCTGAACCACTGGTTGGTTTACAAGCAGAGCCTCATAGGCAGATTGTCCGGGTAAGACTTCAACCATCACCAACCGATAGGCGATGGAAAGAAAAGGATCGCCCATAAAAGGTGTCCATTGAAATACCGTACTCAACAGTTGCGGTTCAGAAAGAACCACACCATCCTCAGGATACAGCAAATAAGGGGCTTCAAAACCCTGAATCATAAAAAAGGTGCAGGCTTCATCGGAGAGGACCACGTTGGTCACGGCATCAACAAGTCTGATACAAAGTCTGTATTCTCCCTCCGGGAAGATTCCGGTGTTTTGCATCGGCCTTCGGAGTGGATCCAAAAAGGTAAACCCACCCGAGGTGAGCAACCCTTGATGAGGTATCTCGGTGAATCCGGGTGCAATGTTGACAACACGTGGCGACCTGCTCTCCCCTACCAACCGGTCATATTCATCATACAATTCCACCATCAGGTGTGCCTGGTGGGTGGTCGTACTCATATTGTCAGCAACAACAAACATCATCATCCCCTCACGGTCCCATTGATAAAGCGATGCCGGTGGCATTGGGTGCATTTCGATGAACACAAAAATTTGCTGCGCTTTGACCGGAATAGCAAAGAGAGCCCAAAGCAGAAAGAGGGTGACTGTTGCAGTAAGAGTGAATTTGTTTTTCTGCATGCAGAGTGGTTTTTATTACCTGTAGCCGTTGGGTGATTCCAACAACAATTTACATTCTATGAGGCCCGACACAGTGGTTATTTCTTTTTCGCGAATCAAAATACGAAAAAAACTACCTCTAAGTCAAGCAGATAGTTCATAAAAACACAACTATATTGCTAACGAAATGTTAAAAACACTTCTCATGGCTGTTTCACATATTCCATTGTCTTGCGTATGTCAAGGTTGCGACGGTTTCAGGAAAAAGCAGTACGTTTGGGGGATAAAAAGTGTGTAGAATATGGAGCGATTATCAGCTATCACAGCCATTGTTTCAGATGATTTGCAGGCCTATGACCGGTTGTTTCGCGAGACTGTCCGCACCAAGGTACCGTTGCTGAACACGGTAATGCGGTACATGTTGCGTCGCAAAGGTAAGCAGATGCGGCCGGTGTTTGTGTTGCTGTCGGCAGGCATGCATGGAGAGATTACACCCTCGGTGCACAGGGCAGCGGTTTTGGTGGAGCTATTGCATACGGCCACATTGGTTCACGACGACGTGGTGGATGAGTCGTGGCGGCGCCGCGGGTTGTTGTCGTTGAATGCTGTATGGCGCAACAAGGTTTCAGTGCTGGTGGGTGATTATCTGCTGTCACGGGGGATGTTGCTGGCACTGGATCACCGTGAATATGATCAGTTACACATTGTATCGGATGCCACCCGTGAGATGAGCGAAGGGGAGTTGTTGCAGCTTGAGAAAGCGCGGCGGCTTGACATTGATGAAGGGGTCTATTTCGAGATTATCCGCAAGAAAACAGCATCATTGATTGCTTCGTGTTGTGCCATCGGGGCACATGCGGCCGGTGCACCTGAAGAGGTTGTTGGCCGGATGAAGCTTTTCGGAGAGAAGGTAGGCATTGCATTTCAGATAAAAGACGATTTGTTTGATTTCACCACCGGGAACCGCACCGGCAAATCATCCGGGGCCGACTTAAAGGAGAAGAAGCTGACTTTGCCGTTTATCCATATGCTGAACACGATGGGTTCTGGTGAGCGTCGTGATGCATTGCGTCTGCTTCGCAGAGGCAAAGATGCATCAGGAGATTTCAAGCGTTTGGTTGAGATGGTGCATGAATATGGAGGCATGCACTATGCCAATGAGCAGATGATTCGTTACCGTGATGAGGCGTTGGAGATGTTGAACGGACTGCCTCAGAATCAATTTGCAGATGGGTTGAAAAAATTAGTGCTGTACACCACCGAGCGTACACGGTAACCTTATATCTTTGCCAGCTATGGAACGGAAGACAAAGATACGTATGACGGCGACACTATTCCTGTTGATGTTGTTGTTGCCAGTCTGTGTTCTGTCACAGCAAACAAGGGAGACCTATTGGCCGAATGGGCAGTTGGCGACCAGGGGTGCCAAGGCAAAGGTTGACACCGCGGAGGTCCCTGTCGGGGAGTGGGTATATTTCTATTCGAATGGTCGGAAGATGCGAGAGGGGCGCTACTCCAGCGCCGGCGAGAAGGTGGGTTTATGGCGCAGTTGGCATCCTGACGGCAACATTCGCAGCGAGATTGTTTACGGCAATGGCCCGTACCGTGTATGGCATTCCAATCGTCGTTTGATGGAGGAGGGCACCATGGTCAACGGGAAGTTACATGGGCCCTACAAGGGGTTTTATGAGTCGGGACAGTTGATGGTTGAGGGGGAGTATGCTGAGGGTGTGCGGACCGGCAAGTGGAGTGCCTGGTCGCCGGAAGGGGTGTTGATGAGCGAGATTCATTTGGAGAACGGCCCTTCAAGGCATTGGCATGAGAATGGTCAGCTCAAAGAGGAGGGGCAGTTACGTGACGGGATGAATGATGGTGAGTGGAAGCGTTACCATCCCAACGGTCAACTACAGACGCGTGGTTCTTACGATATGGGGCGCCAGATTGGCTTGTGGGAGAGCTGGTATTCCAATGGCCAGAAGATGAGCGAGGTGAATCTGACCCATGGCATGAACAGGTCGTGGTTTCAGGATGGTTCATTGCGTGAGGAGGGGATGATTGAGAATGGAGAGAAGGAGGGGATTTGGCGTCAGTGGTTTTCATCGGGGCAGCTCAGGGAGGAGGTCTTTTGGCACCATGGCGTAAAAGATGGAAAGAGTACCCGTTGGCATGTAAACGGCAACCTGAGCGAGGAGATCACCTATGTACAGGGAGTCAGGAAAGGACCGGCCCGTTCATGGCACCGCAATGGGAACCCTGAGTTTGAAGGGTATTATAAAAACGACAGTCTGCACGGTTACGCCACCTGGTGGTTTGCAAACGGCAACAAGGAAATGGAGGGTGCACTGATTGCTGATCTTCAAGACAGCATCTGGGTCTTTTACCATGAAAAGGGTGGACGTGCGAGCAAGGGCCCTTTTTCTGAAGGGTTGCAACACGGAGAGTGGGCGTATTGGTATTCTACCGGTGAGTCGTGGCGACGTGGTCACTTCACAGAGGGGGTGCGCCACGGATTATGGACCACCTGGTATGAATCGGGGCAGAAACTACAAGAGGGGAAATATAAAAATGGTAAACCCCATGGGTACTGGATGAACTGGTTTGATAACGGACAGGTCAAAGACGAAGGAGCCTATGTTGAAGGGGAGATGGATGGGGTATGGAAAGGCTTTTATGACGATGGCAAACCAAGATATGTGGTTGCTTATGACAAGGGGGTACGCCACGGCATTTCGCTACACTATTATATTTCAGGGCTTAAGCGCTCCGAGAGCCATTACCGTAATGGACTGTTACACGGTAGGAGTTCGGTTTGGTATGATACAGGAATCCTTCAGGAAACAGGGCAAAACAGAAACGGTAAACGGATCGGTGAGTGGAAATTCTACGACAGAAACGGTGTTCCGTTTAAGATGCAGAATTACAGAAGGGGAGAACTCCACGGGAAAATGACCGAGTTTTATGCCAATGGAAGAAAGAAGTCTGAAGGATCATTCAGGCGTGGCCAACGACATGGCACATGGACATTTTACGACAACAGGGGGAGTGTTTTATACCAGGTGGTATATCGCAGGGGTGAACGCACCCGCGTGAACCAGGATGTTGGGCCGGGTCGCTCCCGGTAGGTATGAGTGGCAGAAGCAATGAACTGAGCGAGTGAAGCATATGGTTGTCTTGTTACAGAAAATGAAAATCAACATAATAAAAATGAACATCTATTCATTACGGGTTTACAGGTTTTGGTTGTTATTTATGCTGGCTTTTGTTTCAATTGGTGTGAATGCACATCAGGGGCTACCTCCCGGCTTTGCCCCGTTTGATAGTGCGTTAAGGGGTTTAGAGAAGTTGTATTTTGTGCAGCAATCGATGGAGGGGCAGAGGAATCACCATTCAACCCTACAGAGTGTTACCCCTGCACAAGCTGAGAAGGTGTTACAGGGCATGGATCCCGCTTTGGGGTTGACCTATACACCAAGGGTGTATGAGTTTTTGAAATACTACACCCAACCGGGTATCCGCAGGCAGGTGGAGATTATGCTGGGGCTCACCTCCTCCTATCTGCCACTTTTTGAGTCAATCCTTGCTGAACACGAGATGCCGGCAGGTCTGAAGTACCTGCCCATGGCCCTTTCATCCATGAATCTGCAAGCTGTGTCGTCATGGGGTGCAACAGGCTTATGGCAGATTATGTATACCAACGGCAGGTTGTATCGGCTTCAGATCGACTCTTTTGTTGATGAGCGGCGTGACCCGGCTAAGTCAACAAAAGCGGCCCTTCAACACCTGAACGACCTGTATGCCATCTACCAGAGCTGGGAGCTCGCCATTGCGGCCTATACCAACAGCCCGTCAAACATCAACAAGGCCATCAGAAAAGCTGGTGGGTCAAGAGACTATGCAGACCTCTACCCATGGCTTCCGGTTGAGACGCGTGACTACCTGCCGGCCCTTGCAGCTTGCTACATATTGGTGCAGATGCAAGAGGAGATTGGGTTAACACCTTACACGATACACAACCCTCTGCAAAGCATGCGTGCTCCCGTAGAGCACCGTTTGCACCTTGGGCAGGCTGCTGATTTTCTGGGAGTTTCCAAAGGGCTGTTGCAGGATATGAACCCGGAGTTTAAGAGTGGAGTGATTCCGGCGGGCAACGAGAGAGTATTCTGGCTCCGCCTGCCGGCAGAGCACCATGCTCGCTTCGTTGAGTTTGCTGACTCGATTTATTATTTTCGTGATTCGATATACTTCCCGACCCGTAGAGGAGTGGTGATGAGCCAGGCTTCTGAGACAGTGGCGGAGGCTTCGGCAGAGGCCTCGGCAGATGTATCAGAGGAGGCTGTTCAGGCAGAAAGCGGAGAGGTTGCCACCGAAGCGGTGGTGCAGGCACCCATGCAACCGGCCGGCAGGGTAAAGCTGAACTACACAGTAAAAGATGGCGATAACCTGGGCTACATAGCGGGTTGGTACGGTGTACGTGTATCGGATATCCGTCGATGGAACAATTTGCCGGGCGACATCATCCGTGTGGGGCAGGTCTTGGACATCTGGGTTCCCGAGGCGAGTGAGCAGCGTTATCGAAACATTGACAGGATGACCTTTGCTGAAAAGCAGCGTGGTGCAACACAGCCGGCATCGGCACGTCAGACCAGCCAACCCTCATCGGGTGGGTTTTCGTGGCACACAGTGCAACGGGGCGAAACCATCTCAGCAATAGCCGCCCGGCATCCGGGTGTTACGGCTGACCAGATCATGCGGCTTAACAACATCCGTGACCCCCGAACCCTGCAGGCAGGGCAACGTATCAAAATTCCCACCAGGTAGGCTTGGCATGATGAATCCCGGACGAGTCACCCTTTTTGTATTATCAGTGATCGCCTTGCTTGGGGTCATCGCTTGGCTGTTCCCGAGTGATGGCGTGAAAGTGGGCTCCATATCACTCCACTTCCCGGGGGTAATGGATGTGATTCGCCCGAACAGACCTGAATACAAAGATGTAACCGCCTTTCAGGAGGCAGCAGAAAAGGTAGAAAAGGTTGTAGAAGAGGTAGAGGAGGAGCTTGTATTGGCTGAAGACACAGCCACGGGTGCATTCACGATCCGTTTCAGAGGCATTGATGAGTTAACCACCCGCCACCTCGAATTCCCTGAAGGGCGCACTCAGTTGCTCTATCCCTTTTTCAGGAAACTCGACTCGCTGGCGTTGGTACGAAGACAGATTCGCATTTTGCACTATGGTGATTCACAAATCGAAGGGGACCGTATCACCCATTTATTGCGTAGAAACCTGCAGTCACAGTTCGGTGGTTCCGGGCCAGGGCTGGTGCCCGTTGTTGACCTCTACAATTCGCGTGCAGTGGAACGCTCCCTGGAAGGGGACTGGCAACGACATGCTCTGTTCGGCAGACGAAGTGACGTGCCACACAACGGATTTGGCGCAATGGCCAGCTTCTCACGGTATGCACCCATCGTGCATGATTCAGTGTTTGTAGACTCTCTGTGGCAAAGTGCCAGTGTCACTTTCTCTGAAACCCGATACCCTTTCAACCAATTGCGGGTGTTTGCAGGCAATACACACTCGCCGGTGGCCATCACCATTACAGGTGACGACGGGCTGCTGCGGCGTGATACCATCTTTGAAAACATGAAGTCGGTATATGCCTACACCGGAACCGGTAATGTCACCATTACGTTCTCAGGGTATGACAGCCCCGATGTGTACGGTGTAGACCTCTCTTCGGGTGGTGGAGTGATGGTTGACAACATCGCCATGAGAGGGAGCTCAGGAACCATCTTCAACAGAATGAACCGCGAGCAGCTCAGGCAAATGTACAACGAACTCAATGTAGAGCTCTTTATCCTGCAGTTTGGCGGCAACCCTTTGCCATATCTTGAAGACGAAGAGCAGTGCATCAGATATGGTCAGTGGTTTTACAACCAGTTGCTCACCTTGAAACGCTTGCGCCCTTCAGCTTGTATCATCGTGATTGGTCCTTCGGACAAGTCGATCAAGGAGCGTGAGTACTATGTGACCTATCCCCTGCTGGAGAGTGTGCGTGATGCACTGAAGGATGCCACTTTCAGGGCCGGAGGAGTATTTTGGGATATGTACGAAGCGATGGGCGGATACAACTCGATGCCTGCATGGGTTGAAGCCGATCCCCCATTGGCATCACCCGATTATATCCACTTCTCCCCTCGCGGTGCCAGACTCATCGGCAATATGTTCTACAATGCCCTGATATGGGAGTATCAGCAATACAAACAAAACACACGGTAAGATGGGGAGAAAGGAGCAGCATCATAATATACGTAAGATCCTTTTGTTTCTTTGGGTTGTGGCTGCACCTCTCTGTACGCTGAACGGTCAGACACCACTGGAAGACCCCACCTTTGTAACGCCATATAGTTTTATCAATTACGACACCAACAGGCTCATTCAACCCGGCGACAGACCCCTCTTGGGGCATTTCTTCAACAAGCTCGATTCATTGCTTTTTTATGGCACAGGGCAGGTCCATATTGTGCATATCGGCGGGTCACATATCCAAACCGATATTTACACCCACCAGGTTCGCAAGCGACTGCAGCAGCTTCAGCCCGGTATGCATGGAGGGCGCGGATTGATCTTCCCCGTCAGAGTCACCGGAAGCAACAACCCAACCAACTTCACGGTAGGCTATACCGGACGTTGGCAACATTGCAGGAACACCACCCGAAACGCAACCTGCAACTTCGGTCTTGCAGGGATGATGGTTGTAACAGGTGACAGCCTTGCCACCATCACCATCTCAAACCGTGACACATCGCTGCCTTTCGGGAGCGATATCATCAGGGTGCACCATTACGATCCCACACACAACTACCGCATCACCATGGCAACCGATGACCCATGGCTGGTTCATTCGATACAACAGGTTCATCAAGGCATAACAGAGATACGGCTGAATGCACCGGTTGACACCTTTACACTGGAGTTTTACAAGACCGACAACAGCCCTGCATTTATTGAAGTGCACGGCATTGAGTCCACCACAGATCACCCAGGCGTGATCTACTCAGCGCTCGGTGTCAACGGAGCCAGCATCCCTTCATTCCTTCGTGCCAACCTGATGGGTGAACAGCTCCAGGCCATCAAAGCCGACCTGGTGGTGATCTCCCTGGGCACCAACGACGGCTACTCTACCCGCTTCGACCCGGGCGTATTTGAACGCAACTATGAAGAGCTGATCAGAACCATCCAAACTGCCGTACCCGAAGCCGATATTTTACTAACAGTACCCAACGATGTGTACCTCCGCCGTCGCCGCGCCAACCCCGCTACAATACAACAAGAGACCGTTATCTACCGCCTTGCACAAAAACACCACTGCGGCGTTTGGAACTTTTTTCAGGTGATGGGAGGGTTCAATTCCGTACCTCGGTGGCACTCACACGGCCTCATGCAAAACGACCGCATTCACTTCACCCGCGAAGGATACCTCCTCAAAGGTGACCTGATGTTCAGTGCCCTCTTGAAAAGCTATGGCGATCACCTGGAACAAAAACCTATCATCACCCAACATCCATAAACCCAATGATACAGGAATATCTACATGCCATATTCACCTACAACGAAGAGCAACCGCTGATCTTTACACGGTTCGCCTTCTGGGCATTCTTCCTGGTGGTGCTGATATTCTACTCGGTGTTGGGAAAATCAAAAAACAAAACAGTCCGTTGCGGATACCTCTTCCTCGCAAGCCTGTTCTTCTACTATAAATCGTCAGGGTTCTTTTTCTTTATTCTGATATTCTCAACCCTTGCCGACTTTTTTATAGGCAGGGGAATATACCGCAGTAAAAAACCCCTCGCCAAACAGCTATTGGTCGGCTTGAGTATTTTTGTGAACCTGGGACTGCTCAGCTACTTCAAATACGCCTACTTCTTTGTTGAGTCATTCAACAATTTCATCGGAACACAGTACCAGGTGGTGAATCACCTGGCCTTGATTGCCAATACTACCACCGGAACCCGGTTCGATGTAGGGGCTATTCTGCTACCCGTTGGCATCAGCTTCTTCACATTTCAAACCATCAGCTATTCGATGGATGTTTACCGAGGGCTGGTGAAGCCTGTAAACAACCTGATCGATTTCGGATTTTATGTCTCGTTCTTCCCTCAGCTGGTGGCGGGGCCTATTGTTCGCGCTGCCGATTTTATCCCACAGTTATACAAAGACTTTTCCCTTACAAAGGCTGAGTTTGGACTGGCTGTCTGGATGATCCTGAAGGGGTTGATCAAGAAGATTTTAATTGGCGACTATATCGCGGTGAACTTCATTGACCGGGTCTTCAGCAACCACCTTAGTTACACAGGGTTTGAAAACCTGATGAGCCTATACGGCTATTCACTTCAGGTCTATTGTGATTTCTCAGGCTACACTGATATTGCCATAGGGGTTGCACTGCTCATGGGCTTCCGGTTGCCGAAGAACTTCAACTCACCCTATAAAGCCAGGAACACGGGCGAGTTCTGGCAAAGGTGGCACATCTCTCTGTCGTCGTGGTTGAAAGATTATCTCTACATCCCAATGGGAGGAAACCGTCGCGGGTCACTGTTTACCTGGATCAGTCTCTCCGCCATCCTCCTCTTTGTGATTATGATATCGGGCGAACTGCTGCTGATACCCATCATGGCAGGCTCTTTCTCAATTATCTGGCTCCTTACCAGGCTGATCCCATCACTAAAGAAACACATCACTACCAACATCAACATCCTGCTCACCATGTTGCTGGGCGGCTTATGGCACGGTGCCAGCTGGATGTTCGTGATTTGGGGTGGATTGAATGGCTTGGGGGTGATCTTTTACAAGTACTGGCGGCGGATCAGCCCGTGGGAAAAAGCAAATCACGGACTTGCTACGGTGTGGAAGATCTTTCTGACCTTCAATTTTATCACCTTTACGCGCATTTGGTTTAGGGGTGAATCCATGGAGGGCACTTATGAACTGATGCATCAGATTGCCAACGACTTCCAGTGGGGGTTGATTCCGGATATCTTAGTGGGGTATAAAAATGTGTTTTTGATGATGTTGTTTGGATTTATCCTGCATTGGTGGCCAAGCCGTTTGAAAGAGAAGTATCAGCAATGGTTTATACGCACTCCGATGTGGGCGAAGGTCGTGATCAGCTGTGTAGTGGTGTTTATCATTTACCAGTCGATCTCAGCCGACATGCAGCCATTTATCTATTTCCAGTTTTAGCCTTGGTCTTGTGGTTGCTGCATCAACAAACCATACAATGGATTGTTTCATTATGCGTTGGTTTCTATTTGATCGCTATCTTTGTGGCGTGCAGAACCTGTTCAACGGGCCAACGGCAACCCGGATCCACCCATCCGGGCGCTTCACCTGAACATGGCAAAAGCACTGACAATATGTTGTTTATGAGACACAAGCTCGTTATATGGTTCTGGTTATTGGGCATCTCCCTCTTTGCTCCCGGCGCCCTGATATCACAGCACAGCACCGGCAATGATTGGGTGTTACAAACCTTACAACAGGACTACTGGAAGTTTCCGGTGGTTCAAACCGGCATTTACCGTATTGATTCCACTACACTTGCGCTTTCAGGGGTGCTTACCTCACCGGGCTTTGATCCGCGACGACTACAACTGTTCCGTAACGGGGAAGAGGTGGCGATTTATGTACATGGTGAACAGGATGGCGTCTTCAATGATGGTGACTACATTGAATTCTTCGGCAGTGGCAACGATGCACAGCCCGACAAGCAACTCTTTCATGACTCTTCGTTTGCTGTGAACCAGCGATACAGCCTTTTTACAGATACGGCGTATTATTTCCTCACCATCGGTTCCGGCACAAACAACAAGCGATTGATCATTGAGAGCAGCGTGGATTTCGGGAATTATGGAGCTGCTGCGCCCTATTTTAAGACCAAATCGTGGTTTGAGCCTGCGGGTACCTATTTCGCCGGTGGGTATCTTGGAAGTGATTTTTCAAAGGACTCCAGGTACATGGATGGGGAGGGTTGGGTTGACTTCCCTTTCGGCATCGACCCCAACATGACCAACCCCAGGGTAGTGAATCTTCAAACCCGTGGTGTTTATCAGCAGGGACCGCCTGCCACGCTACAGTACACTATTGTAGGGCGGTCGAGGTATATATACCAGTTTCCGGCTCACCCGGGGAAGAACCACCATGTAAGGGTATCCATAGCCGGTGCATCAGGGCACCTCGATGATTTCACCTACTTCGGATACCAGGTAATGAGGCGCTCGGTACAGATTCCTGCAACCTCCCTCTCAACAGGGTTCTCAACCTCATTTCACTTCGCCGCTGTTGATGACCTGAGCACCAACCCGTCGATGGAACCCACCCGCAGCGACCGTAACTCGATTGTCAGAGCAGAACTCACCTTCCCTCATGGCACAAACCTCAACAACGCCACAGAACGCTGGATGTATATCCCCGATCATCCCAACCATACCAAAACATACTTGTCGCTTACGCAACTCTCCGTCCCTTTCGGAGAACCCATATTGTACGATCTGACCAACCAACGACGCATCGTGGTAGCCACTACCGGCAATACCAGAGAGATGCTTATACCCAACTCACTGCCCGGAAACCCCTCTGAAAAAGAGTGCTTCCTCTCGTCAGAAGGGATGATCCGTAACATCACAGCGTTATACCCTTTAACCACAGGTCACAGGTTTACCGACTACCTCACCTATTACCAGCAAAACAGCCACGACTACCTGATCATCACACACCCCTCCTTGCAACAGGCAGCCGATGCGTATGCCACATACCGCCGCAACAATGGGTATCCCACGCTCTACGATCCTGTGATAGAGAACGTGGAATCGCTGTATGAACAGTTTTCTTACGGCATCAGAAACAACCCGCTGGCCATTGAGAACTTCCTGAAGTACCTGTACGACCACCAGGTGCTGCCACAAACCATTTTTATCATTGGCAAGGGGTATTCAACACTGCATACCAGAAGAGACACCAACGCCTTCAGGAATTCACTGGTGCCGGGCTGGGGGCATCCTGCCACTGACAACAAGTATATCAACCGGCTGAGCCCTGTGCATGTGCAGGATCACAGCATCGGCCGGCTGGCTGCGACTGATCCGGGGCAGGTTTTGTCATACCTGCACAAGGTGAGGCAATACGAAGATTCTCTCAGGCTACGCAATGAGATGTGGATGAAAAGGGCGATTCATCTGGGAGGCGGTATCAATGCGGGCGAACAAACAGCCATCAGAACGAGCCTTGCCAAATGGGAGAAGAAACTGGAAGCACCCTATTTCGGTGGACAGGTGACTACTTTCCTGAAAACCACAACACAGCCTATAGAGATTATCCAGTCACAACAGCTGATGAACCTGATCAACAGTGGGATCAGAATCATGTCGTTCTATGGTCACGGTTCTGCTACAGGGTTCGATATCAGCACCGATGCCGTCAGTACCTACCAAAATGAGGGGAGGTATCCGCTTGTCATAGCCAATTCGTGTTATTCGGGTGATCTGTTTAACAACACCTTCACCAAAAGTGAGGAGTTTGTGCTCACCCCCAACAAAGGAGCCATTGCCTATTTAGGTTCTTCCAACTACTCAACCATTGATGCGCTCAACCTGATCAACGATACGCTGTATCATTATATGTCAAGAGCTGGTTACGGTAAAACACTGGGCGAGCTAACCAGGCATGCCATGAGGCCGCTCAGCACAAGCACCATCTTTTACCATGTCGCTTCCTACCAGCAAACAACATTGCATGGCGACCCCGCCATTGTACTGTCGGTTCAGGAGCTGCCCGATTACCAAATCAGTCCGTCACAGGTCTTTTTCAAACCATCCGATATCTCCAATGAGCTTGATAGCTTTGCAGTTCATATCATCAGCAAAAACCCCGGCAAAGCGGTCAAAGACTCTTTTGCCGTCAGCATTCGGAGAACCTTCCCCGATCAACAATTGTTTGACACACTGTTGCATCTCCCCAGCACAGCATTCATTGACACCTTTGTGGTGATGCTCCCTGTGGAGAAGACCTTTGGGGTAGGCCTCAATACGATTGAGGTGACCCTTGACGCCCTGTTTCAGATACAGGAGTCGGATGAGACCAACAACAGCACCTCCGTTCCGTTGCACATCAAGGCATCGAGCCTGCTTCCGATATATCCTTACGAATACGCTGTGGTAGCTGACCCGCAGGTGACATTGTATGCCAGCACCATTGATCCCTTTTCAAGCCATAAGAGATACCACTTCGAGCTGTCTGACAACCCCGGATTCTCAACCGTTTTGGCATCCTCATCTCTGCAGGGCACCGGCGGGGTGTTTAGCTGGACTCCGCCCATAACGCTGATTGACAGCGCTGTCTATTTCTGGCGTGTAAGCGTTGACAGCCTCGACCACCCGGAAGGGATTACCGATTGGAGGCACAGCTCTTTCAGGTATATCCCTGGAAGAACAGGATGGGCACAGGCCCACCCGCATCAGTTCACCAAAAACCAATACCAGAACATTGTACACCACCCGGCAGCAGGGGTCTTTGAATTCATCAGCGGGCAGCGGGAGATTATCGCACAAACCGGGATGTTTCCCTCCCTCCATGCCAACCAGCACTACTACTCCATCAACGGAAATTTCAAATATCAATCCTCCGAAATCATCAAGCACAGCTTACCGGGAGGGTTCATCTTTGCCGTGTTTGATACCATCGCCGCAGAGCCAATACGTGCCATCAACACCTCCTCAACCTGGAGTGGCAATTGGGGCAACTACCAAGCCCCGGCAACCCAGCTTAACGCGTTTGAGTTTCCAACACACAGTTCTCACTGGACCAGTCGGCTGGCAGCCTTTTTCGACTCCATACCGGCAGGGCACTATGTGTTGGCATACAGTATCAAAGACCACCATGCCGGATCATTGCCCGAAGCGGTGCTACAAGGATTCGAATCCATTGGAAGCGCCTCCATCAGAAACCTGCCATCGGGCAGTTCATATATCATATTCGGCCAGAAAGGGGCTCCGATCGGTGACCCGAACAAAGTGCATGAAGTGGTGTCAACCGGCAGTTCAGACACCACACGGATCCTCCGGCTATTGGACATCAACTGGTATCAGGGAACCATCCTCTCAACCGAAATCGGACCGGCAAAAGAGTGGGGCAGTGCCTTCTGGAAACAGTCGCCACTCGCATCAGATCCGCAGAACACTGACTCCGTCAAGTTCTCCCTGGTACCCATCGATCGCTTTGGGAACCCTCACCACATAGCTGCCCTTGCCGATATCAAGCCTCATCCCGACAGCATTGTAAACCTCAGCCAAATACTGGACGCAGAAGTGTACCCAACCCTCCGCTTCGAGGCAAAGATGCGCGATGATGTCTACAGAACACCTGCTCAGCTACACTCCTGGATGGTGTATTACACCCCCGTTGGAGAAACAGCACTCGACCCATCCAGTCGCTTTACGTTTCACCATGACACCATCCAGCAAGGAGATTCATTGCGCTTCTCCATTGCAACACGAAATATCAGCAACCAGCCAATGGACAGCCTACTGGTACACAGCTGGATCGTTGACAGCCACCGCCAAACACATAAATCAACCTACCGGCGATACCGTGAACATCCCGCCGGTGACACCTTGTTCATTGACCATTTTACCTTGCCTACAGCAACCCTCACCCCGGGGCTCGCGACCCTCATAATCGAAGTGAACCCAGTAAATCCTCAAACAGGATTCTACGACCAACCGGAACAGACGCACATCAACAACATGGCTGAAATCCACTTCGAAGTTACTGCCGATGACCAAAGCCCGCTGCTTGATGTCACCTTTGACGGGATCCGTATTCTCGATGGTGATATCATCTCAGCACAACCCATGATTGAGATACAACTCAACGATGAAAACCCATTCTTCCTCTTCAACCAACCAGAAGACACCGCCCTTTTCAGAGTATACCTCAGGTCGCCACATGAAAGCGAATTTCAACAACTGTTTTTCAGAAAAGGTGGCGTGGAACAAATGATCTTTTATCCGGCTTCGGGCACAAACAACCAGTGCCGTATTCTCTTTCCTGCTGACTTCCTGGGGCGTGACGGAACCTACCTGTTCAGGGTGGAAGCAACCGATAAGTCGTATGGTGAGTCAGGGTCGGTTTCATATCAGATCTCCTTCAAAGTGATCAGCCAGGCTTCTATTACCGAAGTGCTCAACTGGCCCAACCCCTTCACCACAAAAACCCATTTTGTATTCACCCTTACCGGGCATGAAGTGCCAACCGATTTCAGGATTCAGATCATGACCATTTCGGGCAGGGTGATTCGTGAGCTTACAATGGCTGAACTGGGGCCAATCAATCTTGGACGGAACATCACCATGGGCTATTGGGATGGTACAGACGAGTTTGGTGACCGTGTAGCCAACGGTGTATACCTATATCGTGTACACTCCAGTATTCGTGACCGGCAAATTGAAAGAGCGGCATCGGGAGCAGACCCCTACTTCAGAGAAGGGTGGGGGAAAATGTACCTGATGCGTTAAACCCCGAAATAACATTCACTGTTTTACGTTAATGATCAGAAAATTATAACATAAGATATGCGATACAATACCGGAACGATTTCACTATTCATGGTGCTGCTGTTATCCCTGCCGGTTCTCGTTCAGGCTCAGGCGCCCAAGTACAGCAATGAATTCCTGACACTGGGTGTTGATGCCCGGTCATTCGGCATGGCCAACAGCGTGGTGGCATCCGCCCAGGGTGCTCCGGCTGCTTACTGGAACCCGGCCGGTATGATGAAAAAACCAACCCGACTGCAACTGGGACTGATGCATGCTGAATATTTTGCCGGCATCGCGAAGTATGATTATGGCAGCGTAGTGGCACAAATGGATCGCACCAGCACCGCAGGCATCACGTTCATACGCTTTGCCGTGGATGACATCCCCGATACCTCAGAACTGATCGACGCCAATGGAAACATCAACTACGACAGAATCCGCTCCTTCTCAGCCATCGACTTCGCACTGCTGCTCTCCTATGCCAAAGAGCTGGGCATCGAAGGGCTCACCCTGGGTGGAAGCACCAAAGTGATACGACGCAAAGTGGGTGACTTTGCCGGTGCATGGGGATTTGGCTTTGACATTGGAGTGCAGTATTCATACAATCAATGGAAGTTTGGACTCGTTGGCAGAGACATTACCAGCACCTTCAATGCCTGGTCGTTTAACCTGACCGATAAAATGATTGATGTATTCACACAAACCGGCAATGAGATCCCTGAAAACTCACTGGAAATTACAATGCCCAGACTGCTGGCCGGAGCAGGTCGCAGCTTCTCTTTAGGTGAACGGATCACATTGTATGCTGAAGTGAACCTCGACATCACTTCCGATGGCAGACGAAACACCCTTATTCGCTCGAAACCTTTCAGCATAGATCCCCACGCCGGACTGGAGCTCTCAGTGGGCGATTTTATCTTTATCAGGGGTGGGGTTGGAAACATTCAGCAAGAGTACGCCATCGACGGAAAACGAATCACAACCTTTCAACCCAATATGGGTGCAGGACTGGTCTTCAGAAACAAAGTGATTATCGACTACGCATTGACGAACCTGGGCAATGCCTCTTCGGCTCTCTATTCAAATATCTTCTCGTTAAGACTCAATCTGAGTGCCAACAAAGAGAGACCCCAATTGCCTGACCCTTCCTAAAAAACTCCATTTTATGAAACCAGATAAAACGGATGCTCACACAGTTCCATTTCGGTTTTATCATCTGCTGATACCGGCCATCCTGACCGGCTTGTTGCTTTCCGCCACCATTCCGGTGCGGGGAGTCCCATGGCTGATGTTTATTGCTCTCGTTCCTCTGCTCTGGATTGAGGAGGTGATGCACAGAAACAGAGGGCACCATTTCACAGGTGCTTTCTTTCTGCTCTCAATGGTAGCGTTTGTGATATATGGTGTAGCCGGCAGCTGGTGGCTGAAAAATGCATCTCTGTTTGGAGCGATCAGTGCTGTAGTGCTTAACAGCTTATTGATGAGCCTGGTCATGGTGCTCTTTCATTCCGGTCGCAAACACTTCAAATCGGGCAATGCCGGTTACTATCTGTTGATATGTTACTGGCTCGCCTTTGAGCACCTGCACCACAATTGGGACCTCACCTACCCCTGGTATTCCCTTGGCAATGTGTTTGTAGCCTGGCCCTCATGGGTGCAGTGGTACGAATATACCGGCGTGGCCGGCGGAACACTCTGGTTGCTGGTCATCAATATAATGGTGTTTATTCTGGCCCGACCGCGCCTTGTGCCATCCTCCCCTACCCTGCCCTTGCGTAAACACCGTATTCTGATAAGCGTGCTGGTGGCATGGATCCTCATCCCTTCTGCCATCTCCATCATAAAATACCACACCTGGAAACCAACAGGAGAACCCATCAACGTAGTGCTTGTTCAACCCAATATCGACCCGTACAAAGAGCAGTACACCATCGGCCCGCTCGCAGCCATCAACAACTTCCTTACCCTGGCAGAACCCCTGATCAAGCCCAATACACATTTCGTGGTGGGACCTGAGTCGATGATCCAGGAAAACATCTGGGAACCTCACTTCGACCACTCTCCCAGTATCGACAGCCTGAGGGCATTTGTCAAACAGCGCCCCCACCTCACAGTAATCGCCGGAGCATCTTCATTCAGAATGTTTTATATTGATGAAGAAATAGAATTATCGGCCAGAGAGATGCAACCCTATTTTCAAAAATGGTATGCCGACTACCATGGTGTTGACCCAGAAATCACCACAAAATACTACAATGCATACAACCTTGGAATGGCGATAGACACCACAGGTGTAACCGGCATCACACACAAATCAAAACTGGTGGCAGGTGTAGAAAGACTTCCTTTTAAAAAGTACCTGGCGCCATTGGTTGGTGATATGGCCATCGACCTGGGTGGTACCGTAGGCACCCTTGGCATCGACAGTGAGCGGAGTGTGTTTGTTCACACCCATACACAAACCAAATATGGTGTGGCCATCTGCTATGAATCGGTGTTTGGTGAATTCTATGGGGAGTTTGTACGGAACGGTGCACAATTTATGTTTATCATTACCAACGACGGATGGTGGGGGGATACCCCCGGACACCGGCAGCACAATGCGTTTGCCTCACTCAGAGCGATTGAAACACGACGTGAGATTGCCCGCTCAGCAAACACAGGCATCACCAGCTTTATCAACGGAAGAGGTGATATGATCCAGCCAACACCCTATTGGGTGCCCGATGCCATTAGCCATACAATATATACCAATGACACCATCACATTCTATGTGAGATACGGTGATTACATCGGCCGAATGGCAGTAGTCTTTACAGTGCTGATGTTGCTGATTGTTTTGTCGTATGCTATTGTTCCGAAAAAACTCAGAAAGCGATAATATCGTGCTGACCGCCTCTGGTCTTACAGAGAAAACCGACGGCCCGGATTTTATTTTCTCAGTTCAAAGTTGGTTCCAAGGTACACTTTTCGCACCTGTTCATCCATCGCCAGCTCTTCTGCCGTGCCCGACTTCAAAATACTCCCTTCAAACAGGAGATAGGCCCTGTTGGTGATGGACAGGGTTTCATGCACGTTGTGGTCAGTTATCAGTATCCCGATGTTTTTCTCTTTCAGCCGGGATACAATGGTTTGGATATCCTCAACAGCAATAGGGTCCACACCGGCAAACGGTTCGTCAAGCAGGATAAAGCCGGGGTCAGTGGCCAGCGCCCTGGCAATCTCAGTTCTTCGCCTTTCACCGCCTGAAAGGGTGATGCCAAGACTCTTTCTTACATGACCCAAACCAAACTCTCCTATCAGCACCTCCAGACGTTGGTCCTGCTCATGACGGGTGAGTGGTGTGAATTGCAACACTGCCCGAATATTGTTTTCAACGCTCATACGCCGAAATACGGAAGCTTCCTGCGCCAGATACCCGATGCCATGCCGGGCCCGCTCATACATCGGCATTTTGGTGATCTCACGATCATCAAGAAAAATCTTCCCCTCATTGGCCTTGATCAGCCCAACAATCATATAAAACGTGGTGGTCTTTCCGGCTCCGTTGGGACCAAGCAATCCAACAATTTCACCTTTGCTCAATTGGATTGACACATCGTTAACCACCGTTCGGTTCCGGTATCTCTTCGTAAGATGTTCTGCCTTTAATATCATGGTATGTGAATGTTCATCCTGCAAAACTACAGAATAAACCGTTTATAATTTTTTCTTCTTACCCTATTGTTTTTCAAAAATCTTGTTATCTTTGCAGCCCAAAATCCGGGTTGAATCCGCAGGGGTACCGGAGGAGGTTAAAACGAATGATTTTTATCACTGTTCTGTGATAATGCAGGACAAACAACGCAGAGAAGATGTACGCAATTGTTGATTTAGACGGCAGACAATACAGGATTCAGGAGGGGCAGCAAGTTTTCATTCACCGTTTGCAAGGTGAAGAGGGGAGTTCTGTAGTATTTGACAAGGTGTTAATGATTGATTCGGATGGTTCAGTTGAGATAGGGCAACCTGTGATTGACGGAGCATCTGTATCGGCGACCATTCTTTCGCACCTGAGAGGAGATAAAGTATTGATCTTCAGAAAAAAGAGAAGAAAAGGATACCAGAAACTGAACGGTCACAGGCAGAATTTAAGCCAGGTGCGTATCGATCAGATCTCACCCCGTGGAGCACAACCTGTGGCAGCTGTTACCGAAGAGGCTCCTCAGGCAGAATCAGTTACTCCGGAAACAACCGGTGACAGCGCAGAATAATAACAAAAAAGAGGATATATCATGGCTCATAAGAAAGGTGCGGGTAGTTCACAGAACGGCCGCGAATCGGAAAGCAAACGATTGGGAGTAAAAATCTTTGGTGGTCAGGCTGCCATTGCCGGAAACATCATTGTTCGTCAACGTGGCACCGCGCATTATCCCGGTGAAAACGTAGGGATGGGCAAAGACCACACCCTCTTCGCATTGGTTGATGGTGTGGTGAAATTTCAAAAGAAAAAACAAAACAGATCGTATGTATCGGTAGAGCCTTTTGGCACTGAGGCCAACTGATACCTTACAATATTGTAAAAAAATACCGGCCTGATCACCGGGTTTTTTTTTGTCAAAAACAGAAACTGATCTTAACCATCCCACCAAAAACCAAAGATTGGATGTTATCAATTCAAACCATCAGAGAAAACCCGCAATGGGTCATTGAACGGCTAAAGGTTAAAAACTTTGATGCCAGTGAGATGATCGATCTTGTGATCGATCTTGACAGTCAGAAGAGGGAGACGCAGAAGATGCTTGACGACCATTTGGCCGAGAGCAATCGTTTGTCGAAAGAGATTGCCTTGTGTTTTAAAGAGGGCAACAAAGCAGAGGCGGATTCTCTGAAGTTTCGTTCACAGGAGCTAAAGAGTGTTTCAAAGGCTTTGGAGGCAGGCATGTCGAAGCTGGTTGTTCGCATTCACGACCTGATGGTTCAACTGCCCAATCTTCCGCAGGAGGGAGTACCGGCGGGGCGTACTCCCGATGACAACGAAGAAGTTGAGAGCCATGGGCAGATGCCTGCACTGGCTCAGGATGCACTCCCTCACTGGGAGTTGGCAGCCAAATACGACATCATCGATTTTGAGCTGGGCTCAAAAGTGACCGGGGCGGGGTTCCCTTTTTACAAAGGAAAAGGCGCCAAGCTACAGCGTGCGCTGATCACCTTTTTCCTAGACCAGGCAGCGGAAGCCGGTTACACAGAGTACCAAACGCCTCTTGCAGTAAACGAGGATTCGGCATACGGCACAGGCCAGCTACCTGACAAAGACGGTCAGATGTATTGCATCACTGATGACCAACTGTGGTTGATCCCAACATCAGAGGTGACACTAACCAATATTTTCAGAGACGTAATCCTTCGTGAATCCGATTTCCCAATTAAAATTACTGCCTATTCGCCCTGTTTCAGGAGAGAAGCAGGGTCATACGGCAAGGATGTCAGGGGACTGAATCGTTTGCATCAGTTTGACAAGGTGGAAATTGTGCAGGTCACCAATCCTGAACGTTCGAATCAGGCGCTGGAGGAGATGCGTGAGCATGCAGCTTCATTGATCAGGAAGCTCAACCTCCCATACAGGGTGTTGAAGCTTTGCGGAGGCGACATGAGCTTTGCCTCTGCCATGACCTACGACTTTGAAGTCTTTTCAGCGGCCCAGAAGAGGTGGCTTGAGGTGAGTTCGGTATCCAATTTTGAGTCATTCCAGGCAAACAGGATGAAGCTGCGATATAAAAATGCAGACGGCAAATCTGTTCAGGCGCATACACTCAATGGTTCTGCACTTGCACTGCCACGGATCGTGGCCGCACTGCTGGAAAACAACCAAACACCCCAAGGGATCATCATCCCTGAAGTGCTGAGACGCTATACCGGCTTCGATCTCATCGATTAACCCTGATCATAAACCGTTGGTCCAATGTTACCCGGCTCACCTTAAGAAGCCAATATCCACCCTTTTTCTGTATCTTTGCCGTCAGAATCAAGCCGGCACAGCAATACGGGAACAAAAGATGCGTTTTCACGGTAACATACCCGGCACCCATCGGCCTTGCTAATGTTGTACCGGAAACAGCATACTTCTGTTGTACTGCACGTGGGGCGTGTGCCCGCCGTGAAATTGAATGTAAATAAGTGATAACGAAAACAGAAACACTGTGAAGAAACGCGTAATCATGTTAAAAGGAATCGGATATTTCTCTCTGGCTTTTGCCCTCGGGTTACTCTTCCTGACAGGAGCATGCCAAAACAATGAATTTGCAGATGAAATCAAGCAGATCGACAGTCTGCTTGCCATTCATCAGGAGACAAATGCAATCCTTATGCAAGTGGATACTGTAGGAGCCAAAAGTTCAAGGGAAATATTTGCCGGCAAGTGGGGTGACATCTCTGAGGCGATTGAAGAGGTCGAAAGCGAGGAGATGGTAAGGGATGGAGGTAAATGGGAGTTTATTACACTCTACTCTGCCAACGACCGAAGCCTCAGGAAACTATTAACGCGTCATTACCGTTTATTGGAGAGGCATGAACGCAATGGCGATCAACTGAACGCTTTGCGCCAATCTATTCGAAGGAGTCATATTCCCAAAGATTCTGTGGAGCATTACGTGATGTCAGAGACCATGTATATTTCCGAGACGCATCAGGAGGTGGTACACTTCACCCCTGAGTTGATCAAGATCCATCGTACGTTAGACAGTTTGCATCAATATGCTGACGAAGCCTTACAATACTATCGGGCATTAGGTCCCAAAGCCAAGGTATCAGAAAAGTGATTCGGTTGTGAAAAGCACATTCACCATACTCAAGGTTTTCATAACGCTGGCATTTGTATTCAATGCATGGATGCCGGTGTTGTCACAGGACAACACCACAGAGCAACTGGCATTGCAGTATTTCAACTCCGGTGAGTTTGAAAAGGCAGCGGAGCTGTATGGTGAGCTATTCAGGGAGACGCCCAACACCTTTTACTACAACTATTACTTAAATTCACTGCTGGAGTCGAAGCAATACCGTGCGGCGGAGCGATTGGTTCGGGGGTTATCTCCTACCCGTCAGCTTCGGCGTAACTTCACGGTAGAGTTGGGGTATATTTACATGCAGCAGGGTGAGCGAAGGCGTGCCGAGCGGGAGTTTGAACGAGCACTGAACAGGCTTGAGCCCACAAGGTTGGGTGTCACTGATCTTGCCAATGCTTTTCTTATCAGGCGCTTACCGGAATACGCCATGAGAGCCTATCAGGAAGGGCGGAAGGTAGTACCCGATGGCTACGGCTTTCATCTGGAGCTCGCCAATGTATACCAGTCGATGCGTGACTACGCCTCCATGATGGATGAATACCTGGACCTGATTGCAGTTGATGAGAACCGAGTCAATGTGGTACAAAACACATTGCAGCATCTGATGAACACTTTCAACGATGAAAACTTCAACCGGATCATTCGAACCAAGATATTGGAGAGGGCACAGCGCAATCCCAACATGATCATTTACGGTGAGCTATTATTATGGTATACCATCCAGCAAAAAGAGTTTGAGCTGGCGTTAACGCAGGCTATGGCAATGGAGCGGCGCACACGTGACGAGGGTGAGGGTGTTTTACAGATTGGCGAGCTGGCTGCCTCGAACAGTTATTACGATGTAGCGATTGAAGCTTTCAGGCATGTGAAACGGAAGGGGCCGCAGCATTTTCTATACCACCGTGCCGAGATGCTTATGCTGGAGGCTCGTTTCTCGAGGATGAAACACCGTGGTGTGGACGACCGGGAAGAGATACAACAACTTGCCAAAGAGTATGCACGGGTTATTGAAGAGGCCGGACGCAGGGCAACAACCATCACCCTGATGCGGAACTATGCCCATTTGCTTGCATTCTATCTCGAAGACCATGAAAAAGCAACCGACCTCCTGGAAGAAGCAATCCAAATCCCCAACGTGAGCCCGACGGTTGAAGCACAGTGCAAGGTTGATCTGGCGGATATCTACCTGATGACCGGTGAAGTGTGGGAAGCCTCACTGCTCTACAGTCAGGTAGAAAGAGCTTTTAAGTATGACCCGGTAGGCTTTGACGCCAAGCTCAGAAATGCAAAGCTGTCATTCTACATCGGTGAATTTGAATGGGCAAAGAACCAGCTTGACGTGTTGCGTGCTGCCACATCAAAACTGATCGCCAACGATGCCATGGAACTCTCTCTGCTGATATCCGATAACCTGGATAATGACGAAAACATCGTGCCTCTGGCAATGTATGCCCGTGCCGATCTCTATGTGTTCAGGAAAAGACCAGATCTGGCTTTGGAAATACTTGACTCGCTGAGTCAACTATACCCCTATCACAACATTCAGGATGAAGTCTTGCTGAAAAAGGCTGAAATCATGGTCTCCCAACAACGCTTTGAAAAAGCTGACTCACTGCTCGATGTGCTGTTGCAGTTCCACAGCCACGATATCCTGGCCGACAATGCTCTGCTGCTGAGGGCTCGAATCCACGACTACCACCTGAATCAGCCCGAACGGGCGCTGGAACTCTATAAAGAGTTCATCAACAAACATCCCGGCAGCGTGTTTATTGAAGAGGCCCGCAGACGATTCAGGGAGCTGCGTAGCTTAACAATCAACTAAATGACACATTACGTAAAGGCGAAAAAACACCTCGGGCAACACTTTTTGCACGACCAAAATATTGCACAACGAATCGCCAACTCCATTCCCGATAACCACATACCCTTGCTCGAAATCGGGCCGGGAACAGGCATGCTCACACAGTTTCTTCTGAAACGAAATAACACCCTCAAAGTGATCGAAATAGATCATGAATCGGTGACCTGGCTCAAAGAAAACCTTACAGAACTGGAACATCACCAACTGATGGAAGCCGATTTTCTGCAGGCCAACCTGCCATCCCTTTTCTCCGAACCCTACGGAATCGTTGGAAACTTCCCTTACAATATCTCGTCACAGATTCTGTTCCGCATTGTTGAAAACTACCAAGACATTGAACTGCTGTGCGGCATGTTTCAAAAAGAAGTGGCACAACGTATTGCCGCTAACCATGGCAATAAACAGTACGGCATTCTTTCGGTACTGATACAAACGTGGTACGATGTAAAGCTTCTTTTCACAGTGAGTGAGAAAGCTTTCTCTCCCCCCCCAAAAGTACAATCCGCTGTATTACTTTTAACTAAAAAAACTGAATATCATACCATTGAAGACACCAAACTCTATGTACGCGTGGTAAAGACCGCTTTTAACCAACGACGAAAAATGCTCCGAAATGCCCTGCAAGCAGGCTTCGGATCAAAGATTTCTATCCCTTTCGAAACACAAAGAGCAGAACAACTCTCCGTGAATGATTTCTTTACTTTGTATAAAGCAATAAAAAAACATACCTGTTGTTAATAATTTTTTTACAAATATTTGTTGAATCCGTTTTTTTTCTATTTTTGTCCGTGGTGTAACCCTATCCGCTTCGGAAACGTTAAACACCAAAAACACATCAGCTCGTTATGAAATCTAATTTCAATTTATTGACAGCATCAAACCAGGCTCCGATCAGGTTGCTGCCTTCGTTTATTGAGCTGTTTATCCCTTTCACCCATTGGATTGCTCCACAGGTGGACATGTCGGGTAAAACAGAAAAACGTGAAACCTGCAAAGTGTGTTCCACTACATTTCATTTCGAAGAGCCATATTGCCCTTCATGTGCAGGTGATGGGTTGTTTATCCATGTAACCGAAGACGAATAGCCCCCGGCACAGCCCTCCAAACTGCTATTTCTTGCTGAAAATTTTCTGAACCAGATCCCGTCTCCCAAGCTTGTTTAGTGTGTCGATGATCCTTTTTTTATTCTCCGGTTTGTACCAGAAAAGTAGCTGCTTGTGCAGTTTACGTTCGTTTTCGTCCCTCACCACATGCACTTTTCTCCCGGCAACCGGATCGATGCCTGTATAGTACATGGTAGTGGCCAGTGTATTGGGTGTAGGAGTAAACTCTTGCACCTGTTCGGGTTGATAGCCTGTTTGTGCAATGTCACACACCAGTGTGCCCATGGCCCCGGTATCACAACCGGGCAGCGATGAGATGAGGTATGGCACAATTTGCTGGTTCAATCCTGCCCGGCGGCTTTCCTGAAGGAATTTTGTACGGAATGCGAGGTATTGATCAAAGGGGGGCTTCCTGATCAGCTTGAGAACCTGTGGGTCGGAGTGTTCAGGTGCCACCTTCAACCGACCTGACACATGATTTCTCACAACGGTTCGAACATATTCAGTAAGGTGGTACTTCTGATCGGTTTCATACCGATGTCCAACCAACAGATCGTAGCGGATACCACTGCCAATGAACACTCTTTTAACGCCAGTCACCTGTTGCGCTTTACGGTAGAGGCTGATCAGAGGTTTGTGGTCGAAACAAAGGTTACGACACACCTGTGGCCAGATGCAGGATGGCTTTCGGCACTTCCTGCAAAGCGCCTGGTCAACACCCCCCATTCTGTACATATTGGCACTGGGGCCACCCAGGTCCGTAACCACCCCCGAGAAGTCGTCCATTGAAGCGATCTGCTTCACTTCATTGATTACTGACTCTTCTGACCGGCTGCTGATCTGTTTCCCCTGGTGCATACTGATGGTGCAAAAACTGCAACCTCCGAAACAACCGCGGTGGATGGTCACCGAATGCCTGATCATGTTGTAGGCGGGCACCTCCCCCCTTCTCTTGTAGCGGGGATGAGGTAAACGGGTATAAGGGAGTGCATAGATCTCATCAAGATGTTCGGTTGCAGGGGGCGTCAACGGCGGATTAATCACAAGCACCCGGTCGCCGGTTTTCTGCATAATGTATTGATGCAGGTTGCTGTTGGAAGCTTCTTCTGCCAGCTTGAATGACCTGGCATATTCTTTCCTGTCGAGGCGGCACTTTTCGAATGAGGGGAGATGTATCACCTGCTGATGATCAGGCACCCAGGCATCCACCTCCTCCTGAGAAGCGAGAAAGGCACATTGCTGCAGCCTCTCTTTTCCCCACTGACCGCCTGTTTCTCTGTACCATTCAGCAACAGAGCGGATTGCCTCTTCACCCATTCCGTACACGAGCAGATCGGCGTCTGCATCTTGCAGCACCGAAGGTTTAACCTCATCAGACCAATAGTCGTAATGGGCAATGCGGCGCATGGAAGCCTCTACGCCTCCTAGCACCACCGGCACATCCGGGAACAACTCTTTCAAAATCTTCCCATACACCACAGAAGCATAGTCGGGCCTGAATCCTGAACGACCTCCAGCTGTATAGGCATCATCTGAGCGCAGTCGGCGGGCAGCGGTATAGTGATTCACCATCGAATCAAGATTTCCGGCTGTAACACCAAAAAAGAGGGATGGGGTACCAAGCTTTCGGAAATCTCGCAGGTCATCTCTCCAGTTTGGTTGCGAGATGATGCCCACACGATACCCTTCCGCTTCCAATACACGACCAATGACTGCAGTGCCAAAACTGGGGTGGTCAACATACGCATCGCCCGTTACGAGCACCACATCAAACCCATCCCATCCCCTTTTTGCTGCCTCATCCAACGACATCGGCAACCAGGAAGTGATGGGATGTTTTTGATTTTCAATGCGCTTCAACACAGAGTGTGGTTCTATTTTCTAGCTTCGATCATGATTTCGAGCAATCTTATGGCGGCATCTGAGATCACTGTTCCGGGGCCAAATACTGCCACGGCTCCGGCTTTGTAGAGGAAATCGTAATCCTGGTGTGGGATTACACCACCTACGATCACCATAATGTCTTCACGGCCGAGCTTTTTGAGTTCTTCGATCACTTGTGGCACCAAGGTTTTATGGCCTGCAGCAAGGCTTGAGACACCGAGTATGTGCACGTCGTTCTCAACCGCTTGCCGTGCAGCTTCTGCCGGTGTCTGGAAGAGGGGTCCAATGTCCACGTCAAAGCCAATGTCTGCATAGCCGGTAGCCACCACTTTAGCACCCCGGTCATGACCATCCTGCCCCATCTTGGCAATCATGATACGCGGCCTTCTCCCTTCCATTCCGGCAAAAGTATCTGCCATTTCACGCGCTTTGTCAAACTGCATGTCATCTTCATTTTCTGATGAATAAACTCCGGATATGGTTCGTATCACCGCCTTGTATCTTCCAAAAACCTTTTCACAAGCCGTTGAGATCTCGCCCAGACTGGCTCTCTTTCTGGCTGCATCAACTGCCAGTTCCAGAAGGTTGCCATCGCCACTGGAAGCAGCTTGGGTAATCGCATTCAATGCTGATTCAACCTCCGCTTCGTTACGCTCTTCACGCAGCCGCTTCAGCCTGTTGATTTGTGCTTCCCTTACAGCTGTATTGTCAACTTCCAAGATCTCCAGCGGATCCTCCTTGGCAAGTCGGTGCTTGTTCACACCCACAATGGTGTCGCGCTTGGAATCTATACGAGCCTGCTTTCTGGCGGCAGCTTCTTCGATACGCATTTTGGGGATACCCGTTTCAATGGCCTTGGCCATACCTCCAAGCTGCTCAACCTCCTGAATGTGTTGCCATCCTCTTTGTGCCAGCTCATGGGTAAGCGCTTCTACATAATAAGAGCCTGCCCAGGGATCCACCGCCTTGCAGATATTGGTCTCCTCTTGCAGGTAGATCTGTGTATTTCTGGCAATACGTGCCGAGAAATCGGTTGGCAGAGCAATCGCTTCGTCGAGGGCATTGGTATGTAACGATTGCGTATGCCCCAAGGCGGCAGACAGTGCTTCCACACAGGTGCGCACCACATTGTTATAAGGATCCTGCTCAGTGAGTGACCACCCTGATGTTTGTGTGTGGGTACGAAGAGCCAGTGATTTGGGGTTTTTCGGATCGAACTGCTTCACCAGTTTGGCCCATAACATGCGTGCAGCGCGCATCTTGGCAATCTCCATAAAATGGTTCATGCCGGCAGCCCAGAAAAACGACAGTCTCGGTGCAAACCGATCGATATCCATTCCCGCATTGATGCCGGTTCGGAGGTACTCCAGCCCGTCGGCCAGGGTATAGGCCATTTCAATGTCAGCCGTAGCACCTGCCTCCTGCATATGATATCCACTGATGCTGATTGAGTTAAACTTCGGCATTCGCTCAGAAGTATACTTAAAGATATCAGCAATGATTTGCATCGAGGGTTCAGGCGGATAGATATAAGTATTACGTACCATAAACTCCTTAAGGATATCGTTTTGTATGGTACCTGTTAACATTTCCGGGGGCACTCCCTGCTCCTCGGCTGCTACGATATAGAATGCAAGCACCGGCAAAACGGCTCCATTCATGGTCATAGAAACCGACATTTTGTCGAGTGGGATTTGGTCAAACAGTATTTTCATATCCAGAATACTGTCAACGGCTACTCCGGCTTTACCCACGTCACCTTCCACACGTGGATGGTCGCTGTCGTAACCTCTGTGTGTAGCCAGGTCAAAGGCAATAGAGAGCCCTTTCTGGCCTGCCGCCAGGTTGCGACGGTAAAAAGCATTTGACTCTTCTGCAGTGGAGAACCCAGCATACTGACGTATGGTCCATGGTCGCTGCACATACATGGTTGAATAGGGGCCACGCAAAAATGGTGGCAGGCCGGCTGCATACTGCAGATGTTCCATGTTTTTCAAGTCCTCGGCCGTATACACCGGCTTCACTGGAATTTGCTCAGGAGTAATCCAACCTTTGGTGATCTGGTTGGCCTTTTCCCACTCACGTATATCTATGGCAGACACTGCCTTTCTGAAGTCTGTATTTTGAAAATCTGGTCTCATGGATCTCTTCTTTTTCTGATTAAACTGATGTAACTCCCAACAGGTGATGAAACTTCCTCAGTGCCGCCAGGGCGTGCGTTCTTACATGTATAAACTCATCGACACCGGCGTTGGAAAGCTGTTCAACTGCCTCTGTGGGGTTGCCTGCGATCACAACAAGTGGTGGGTTTTCGATGCCTTTCAGGCGTGTGACAATGTCAGCGCCGATGGTTCCATACTCTTCATCGGAGCTGCACACAACCACAATCTGCGCGCCCGACTGCTGTGCTGCAGCCACGCCATCTTCAACACTTTCAAACCCGTTGTTATCAAAGATTTCGTATCCTGCACAACCAAAGAAATTAGACGCAAAGCCTGCCCGGGCCTTTCGCATCGCAACATTTCCTATATTCAGAAGGAAAACACCCGGACGTGTCTGGCCAGCCTTTACATGCCGTTCGGTGGCCAGTCTGAGCCCCTCCCAGGTTTCAGCAGCACGATACATCGTAAGGCCGGGATAACGCTTGATCGCATCAGCATTAAACTGTTCCAGCATCTGCTCCTGACTGTTGGGATACTGATTGGTCCCCAGGATTACCGTACTGCGACGGGCAACCTTTTCACTCTTCTCAGCTGCCGTTGCCTCAATATCGGCACGTAAGGCACCCGATTTCACCACCTCAAGAAAACCACCATCCTTCTCAATCTTACGGAAAAGATCCCAGGCTGCAGAAGCCACTGAATCGGTTAGTTTCTCAATATAGTATGAACCGGCTGCCGGATCAGCAATTCGGTTTAAATAACTCTCCTCTTTCAGTATGATCTGTGTATTACGGGCCATACGCATAGAGAAAGAATCGGGTGATCTGAACACCTGATCAAACGGATTTACAGAGATACTGTTTGCACCTCCGATGGCACCTGACATGGTCTCTGTGGTTCCGCGGAGCATGTTTACATAAGGATCGTAGAGGCTCTTGTTATAGAGTGAAGTGGTTCCATGGATATACATGGTGGCAGCATCCCGGTTTGATGGCTTGTACTCATCTGTGATGGTGGCCCATAACAACCGGGCTGCGCGCAGTTTTGCAATCTCCAGGAAGTAGTTTGAACCCAATGCAAAGGTAAAATGCATCCGTGATGCTGTCTCTTCCACACTTAGCCCCTTATCGGAGAGCTTTGAAAGGTATTCATTGCCAGAGGCGAGTGAGTATGCAAGCTCCTGAACTACGCTGGCTCCGGCATTGTGGAAAAGGTTGCCACTGACATGTATCATTCTGAAGGCAGGCAGTTCGGCACCCATCGTGGTCAACAGATACCTCGCTTCGTTCATGTTGTCGTCGAGGCTGTTGTAAAAATCGCCATAAAGCATAAAGTAGCTGAACGGATCAAATGCAAGGGAACCTTTCACCAGCTCAGGGTTGGCACCACGAAGCTTCATGATGCGGATGAACAGCTCGGCTATATATGAGTACTCTCTGGCTGCCGTGAAGTGTACCGCTGTCTTCTCCAGTTCGATATACCGAAGCATATCAGACAGGTCTTCCATGGTTTCCACCTCCTTCGCCCTGAAACCAACAGCTTCAGCACCACGCTCAATGGCCTCCACAGCCAACCGATTGGCAAGCTCTATGGCATCAAGACGGATCTCCTGCCTCACCTCCCAGTCGTTACTCTGCACCGACATGCCACGTACATACGGATATTCACCCGGAACAGAAGAGAGATATTCCATTCCCTCCAGATCCTCTTCACGATAATAGGGCTTTACACGCAAACCATCATCCGTCTTCCAAACAAGCCTCTTATCGTAATCAGCACCCTTCAGATCAGACTGAATCTGCTGCTCCCATGCTTCGGTGCTGACCGGTGGGAACTCAGAAAACAGCCTTTCGTTTTCATCTTTTGTTTTCATAACACCAAGGTTATTAAATGTATAAACAATACGTGCAGTTCTGTTAAACCACACGGAACGATCACTCATCATGCTCATAAACAAAAACTTAGCCTAATACGGCATGCTGAGGCCGCAGCAAACGAACCCTTGCTGCATGGCAGGGCAAAAATACAATAATCAATGGAAACACAAATCGATGAGATAATCGGTCACAAAGCGATCGATCAGCCTGGGTTTTGCATACTGCCCCAGTTCTTTGACCGGAACAGAGATGAGGCCTTCAGCAAATGATTCCGGAGCATTGTTCAAATGACATACATGGAAGCGGGCATCGATTTGCCGGTGTGTAAGCTGGTGTTTATAGCTTTTCACAGACTCTGAGAGGGTATACCCTTGAGAAGAGCTGCACCACTGTTCAATCTGTTGGGTATTGTTGGGGTTAAAATCATCAGAAGAGCTGGTTTCAATGCATGGGAAATCATGCAGAAACGCCCATATGTCGTCTCCCTTTCTTAGTCTGATCAAGCACTGCAACTCCTTCTGTTGGTCATGCCAAAGGAAGACCAGATAGTGAAAGTGCCGTGTGGGCACAGGTCGTTTGGGCTTTTTGAGAGGCTGTAGGTTGACCCTGTTTCGGGCCAGTGCCAGGCAACCTGTAAGCGGGCATACACAGCAGTTGGGGTTTTGTGGCACACATTGCAGCGCACCAAACTCCATCAAAGCGTTGTTCATCACACCCGGGTCATACTCTCCCATGATCTCTTCCGCAAGCTGTCTCACAATTTTTCTGCCCTCGGCCACCTGCGGCGGGATTGGCATGTCAAGCCATCGGGCAGCAAAGCGGTTCACGTTACCATCAATGGCTGCACGCTTTTCATCATTACAAACCGAAGAGATCAAGCTGGCGGTATAATCACCAATGCCAGGGAGTGAGAGCAGAGATTGGTAATCGGAAGGCATCACCCCACCCATATCTGTCTGCACCATGATGGCAGCACGGTGCATATGAACCGCTCTGCGATAATAGCCAAGCCCCTGCCATACACCCAGTACATCCTGTAGCGGTGCCTTCGACAGGGAGAGAAGGTCAGGAAATGCTGCAATGAACCTGTGGTAATAGTCGAGTCCTTGTGAAATACGGGTTTGGTGCATAATAATCTCAGAAACCCAGATCAGATAAGGATCTGTGGTGGATCTCCACGGAAGATCACGGTGGTTGTCTTTATACCATATATATA
>SKPS01000360.1 GCA_007119395.1 Lentimicrobiaceae bacterium | reverse complement strand
GTGCGCGCCTCCTCCAGCTCACGCTCCGCAGCGATGCCCCGCGCATGGAGGTCCTCACGACGACGTAAATCACGCTCAGCCTGCGCCAAAGCACTCCGCGCACTGATAAACTCGGTCTGTATCTCAGCGATCTCCGGTGAATAGAGCTCAAACAACGGCTGCCCGGCACGTACCTGCTGACCCATGTTTACAAACAACCGCACAATGCGACCACCCGCCGGCGGAAATATATTCCCCCGCTTCGAAGGGTTCGCCTCCACCGATGCCGGTGCCGATACCTCACGACGCAACACCTCAGTCTGCGCCTCCTCTACTACGATCCTGTCGCGAATGGGAGAGCTCTCAGGGAGAAAAATGTACCCATCCCTGCGCTCAAACTGGGGAACAGGATCCCCCTCAGGCGCAGCAAGCCGCAGTTGCGGTATCAATACCAATGCTACTAACACCACCACTACCAATGCCAATGTGAGATTGCGCAATAGCAGTGCATTTCCCCTTTTTTTGTTTGCTGTAGTCATATCCAGACCTCCTCTTTGTCAGTTTGTTTTTTCAGGGTGCAAAATTATCCAGCCCCCGTCAAACAAGCCGTTAGAGATCTGTTAGGATTTTATTAGAAAATCATTAGAAAGTTCATGATGTTGCTTGGAGAACCTGGGTGGCTTTGCAGTGAGCGTCCTGTTAGAGAACATTCCAGGGTTGAATGGGGTTGGATGGGGTTGAGAAATCTCGGTTCAATTTCTCTTTTATCAACCTTTTTCTATTTACCTCTCAGCAATCACCTTGTTTAGAATGAAAACAAATTAATGCCATCCTGTTGTTTGTGCCGCCAGATTCAGTATGTTTGTTATTATGATCAGATACACGTTCATTGGAATGCTGATCAAAACAACCAGGATGGAATTGTTGTTGTCGTTGAATGGAATGGAGCCATGTTTGAAGGTGACCGTGAAAACAGTGTTTTGATCAGGAATACAGATATTATTCCAAACGATAATGGTCAAACTGTTTTGGACAATGATCTGTTTCAGGATATACCAGATCTTGCAATTGCAACACTGTATTTGATAAGAGGTAAAGCTGATATCTTTGATGTCTATGATGGAACCACTATTAAGTTAGGTGGTGCTTCCATTGCCAGGCTTAGGTTTGTTGTTGTAAAAGACATGTCAAATTATTCGTTATAAATCCACAGATGAGTCTTTTGGTTGCTTTCGGATATTTGCCGCAAGGCAACCAAAGGGCTCCTAGCCAACCCATTATGACCGCCAAGCATCTTTTAAGAAGTGTTTCCGTACTTTTATGGTTGGGTGTCGGATCCATGGTTGCAGATGCCCAAACCGATACCACAAGCGATTTTCAATTCCGGCTGAATACCGAATTCCGACAAATATACCTTTCTGGATTGGGGGTCTTCCCAACATTTCCACGAGTGAAACTACCTTCGAATGTGTACAGGGACAGCCGCTTTCAACAAAGCAATCCCCCTCAACTAACAGACAACCCCTTGTTGCACTCTGCCTGTTATGCCATGTTTGAGGCAGAATTGTCTCTACATGATCGGTTTTACATACAAATGAAGCCGGTTTTTGAACAGCGGGGGATATCCTATGGAATTCTCAACACCCGGGCTATGGCAACCTATTTGAGAGCACGCGCTTCATACCATGATAACATAAGATTCTTGAACGACACATTGTCAATAACCCTCACCGTTGGTGATCTCCCTTTAAACAAACTCCATCAGGGCCTAAAGATCTGGAATATTGACATGCAGGGAACTTCAAGCGAAATGAAGTACCGTAACCTATCGTACAGAATGCACCATTTAGGAGATCTACTGTATTGGATTGGTATTGGAATTGGTGATCTGCGTACACACTCTCTACGATGGGAATCTAATTCGACCAAAACTGGTCACTCGGCACGGGGCCGATACTAACAAATAACATGATGCCAGGATCCTATATCAGCTCAAAGGCGGTCAGGAGTATCTCGGTTTATGAGCCAGGCTTTGAGTTGTTCCTGCAATACAAGAGCACACGGGCTTTTTTTGAAGCATCTACCTGGCTATACAAACATACACGTAGTTCTTGGAGTCACTTTGGCCAAAGCCAAAGGAGTGCTTTCCTTGCCGGCATCGAAACGGCCTTTAAGAGTAAAAAAATCCACACTTACTTTATCAACGAAGTACAGGTATTATGGGTATTTATACCTCAGGGTGTTTTATGACGGAAACACCAGATACAGAGACAAAGATACAATCTTCAGGTTTATTAACACGGTTGGTGATTACCTTTATCCTTTAGAAAACTACTTCAGACCCGTTTCTCAGTTTTCTGTGTTTGCTCAATTTCAAAAGTTACCATTTATTCTGAACGGTTGGGAGTTTAAAGGTGTTCTTGACTACAGAATCAGCGATCGGTTTATCAATACGTTGACTCTGGAGACCATCACTCTTTGGCCTTACATTGTTGACAACAAGAAAACGCTGTTCACCTACATTTACTACACCAACATGTTTTCATACCAACCTGATCCCAAGCTACTCATCAGTTTTGTGATCACCAACAAGATGATGGGCCTAGACGCCAGTTATCATGCACACTACATGACAGTTACCCCTTTTATGGGAATTTCTTTTTGGAAAAAATGTGATTATTCCCCATTTAATGGGTTGGCTTCTTCCCTGTTATTGTTCGCCTTAAATCTTTGCAATGAGCCATAAGAGCAAGCAGTTGCCAAGACTGACACTTCCCCTCCTGTAATTTGAGATCAGGTAGTTGCTGATTGTTCATTCGTTGCGCCTTATGATATGACGCTGATCAGCTTCGGAAGGAAAATGATCAATCCGATCGCCACGGAGGTGATGGCCGCCACCAACACGCCGGCAGCAGCCAGGTCTTTGATCTTTTTGATCTCCGGATGCCTGTCGGGTGATACGAAATCGGCGATGCGCTCCACCACCGAGTTGAGTATCTCCAGCGAAATCACCACCCCGCACATCAGGATCAGTACCAGCCACTCGGTGGCGCTCACCCGGAACAGTGCCCCGGCAACAATCACCACCACCAATGCCAGTATGTGAATCCTGGCGTTGGGCTCCTCACGCAACAGGGTAAAGAGCCCTTGAAAAGCATAACCGAAACTCTTGATTCTCTTGTGCATAGTGTTGGTTCCTTTTCTTTTGATGCGATTTGTCGGTTTTTTATCGGGACACAGGCCTAATAACAACGATGTGCTCAATTATCTTTACCACTGAGGTATTGAGGACACTGAGAGACACTCAGTTGAATTCCAGAACGGTTTCTGTGGTTATCACTCTTCCCCTTCGCATGCGCGGTGACCCTTTTATTGTTTTCCCTTTTAGGTGCACTTAGGGGAGAGAAACCAGCCACCAACACCCATCACCCCCCAAGCCGCACTGTGAACTGCGCCCCTTCACCCTCTGTTGAAATTACGGTGATGCTGCCTCCGTGCAGGTTGATGATCTTCCGGGTGAGGGCGAGCCCGATGCCATACCCCTCTCTCTCTTTGCGGTTGGAGCCCCTGAAGAAGGGTTCGAAGATCCTGGGGATATCCTCCTCCGGGATGCCAATGCCTGTATCGGTGAATGTGACCAGCAGGTGATCACTGTTCACAGCGACCTCCACCCGGCAATGGTGGTCGTTTGAAAACTTGCAACCGTTCTCCATCAAATTGGAGAAGGCCACCTTCAGGAGGTATTCGTTGCCGTTTACGGAGAGCAGACTCTCATCATCATACTCCTGTGAAAAGCCCAGGTTGACACGATACCCTTCGTTGTTGCGCTGCACATGGTGCATGGCGTCGAGCAGCACCTCGTCGATGCGGGTGGGTTTGAAGCTGATACGAGCGGGGTCGTAGCTGGCTTTGGCCAGGTCAAGCAATCCGGTCGCCAGTTTCGAGAGACGACGTGCGTCGGCCAGTATCTTTCGCAAAGCATCATGGTAATCCGCCTGGCCTGATTCCTTGGAGAGCACCAGGTCGGCTTCAGCAATCAACGCCGACAATGGTGTGCGCAACTCGTGTGAGATGGCCGAGACAAAATCACGCTGTGCCGAAAAGGAGTTCTCCAGCCGGTCGAGCATCCTGTTGAAAGTGAAGGCAAGCTCAGCCAGCTCATCTTTGCCGTTCCCTTCATTCAGTCGCAGGTGTAAATGCGAAGCAGTAATCTCCTACATGTAATC
>SKPS01000003.1 GCA_007119395.1 Lentimicrobiaceae bacterium | reverse complement strand
TGTTGTTCAAGGTAAAGCCTATGGTTTGGTTTCCGTAAAAGCCCTGGTTGGCACCAGCGGTAACGGAGCCAAACCGGCCAATCCGAACTCCTTTTTTCAATACAATATTGATGATGCCACCACTGCTGGAGGCGGCATACCGGGCCGAGGGGGTACGCAACACTTCAATACGCTCCACACTGCCGGGAGGCAAACTGCGCAAAATGGTGTTGATATCCTGGTTGCTCATCTTCTGCTCCCTCCCGTTGATGTAAACCACGGCAGGAGTGGCACTGTTCAGGTAGATGCCACCATCCTGGTCTACAAACAAACCGGGAGTGCTCTCCAATACCTCCAGGGTATTGGTTGCAATGTTGGCCATCGGCTCCGGATCAATAATGGTCTTGTCATCAACCTGCCTGATCATCGGTCGTGTAGCTGTGACCTGTACCACACCCAGCTCACTCACACGATCCGTTAACAGAACCTCTGTACCCGTATTCTTTTCGCTGACAAGGCGGGTATGTTCAACCTCAACATAAGCCACATGGCTGACACGCAGCAGATACAGCCCCTCCTCTAAACCACGAAACACTGCATCACCCGCACCATTGGTAAAGGTGCTGACCCTGGCAGAATCAGGGAGCTGTATCATTTGCACAGATGCCGCAGGCAGAGGAGCGCGTTCAGCATCCAACACCCTGACAGTATAGGTTTGCCCGCTCAGACCCAACGACGACAAGGTGAGCACAAGGCCCCAAAACAGATTGAAAACACGGCAATTTACCATAGATACCGGATGCTGTAGAATTGATTGACCAATGATACAAATAACAGGTTCAAAGAGACTTTATTGTGAACAGAAAAAAGCTGACGCAGCAGATTTTGCAAAAATAGACTTTTCGGGTCAGGTTATATTGAACCCATCACCTTTGGCAAGGATTTTTTTGAGTTTCTGCTCATCGTTCAGCCTGAAAAGATGGCCATGCTCTGTGGTGTCCATACTGATGATGTCCAACAAAACAAATCTGATGAGAATGCTTTCTGCCATTTTTTTTGAAACGCCTGCCTTTCTTTTATACTGGTTGAGGGTGATGGTTTCGTTTTCGAGGAGGTAATGGAGCAGGAACTGCTCTCTGTCTGAGTATTCAATGGTTACCCCTTTCGCCTCTTTCCGTTTGTTGTGTAAGCGAATGTAGATGCCGCCGGGCATCAGGTTTTCATCCTCTTTTCTGATAAACACTTTAAAATGCCCCTCTTTGTCGGGTGCCGTGTGCAGTATGTTGTCACTTTTGGGTATGTTTACTTCCAGCACCATTTTCCCTTCGATGTCGTGCAATTTCACAGAAAACGGTACCGGGGGTCTGCACTGCATGGTGGCTGCGGCCTCAAGCATGTAGTACTCTTCATCACTCCGTATGCCTGCAATGGCACCGTTGTCTTTTACACCCACCAGCAGGGTTCCTCCCGAGGTGTTGGCAAAGGCTACAAGTGTTCGTGCGATCTTTTTGGTCTCGGCAATCTCAAATTTAAACTCAAGGGATTCCCCTTCGCCCTGTTTGATCAGGCCGGGTATATGGAGACTATCCTCCTCAGGATTTAATTCTCCGGGCTTTTTCATAACATTCCCAGGTCAAGCATCGCCTCTTCAGACATCATCTCTTTGGTCCAGGGAGGCTCAAAGGTGAGATGCACTTCAGCATCACGAATCCCCTCCACATCCTTCGCCGCCTCCTGCACCTCCACGGGGAGCGTTTCAGCAACAGGGCAATTGGGGCTGGTGAGGGTCATGGTGATAAAGGCCTTCCCCTCGTCATCAACCCTGATCTCGTAGATCAAACCCAGATCGTAGATGTTAACAGGTATCTCCGGGTCATAAATCTGTTTCAGGGCAAGCATGATCTTTCGTTCCAGTTGCAGTGCATCCATGGTATTAGGGTGTTTTGTTCTGTTTTGCCTGAAATGCCAGGGCATAGAGCTTCATTTGCTTTATCATGGAGACCAACCCGTTGGCACGTGTTGGCGACAGGTGCTCTTTCAACCCGATTTCATCAAGAAAGGTGAGGTCTGCATCCAGAATTGCCTGTGGCGTCTCCCCCGATAAGATGCGTATCAGCATGTGTACGATGCCTTTGGTGATTAATGCATCACTGTCGGCAGTAAACAACACCTTGCCCTCTTCCAACCTTGCATGCAGCCAAACCTGCGCCTGGCATCCCGATATCAGGTACTGCTTCTGCCTGTACTTCTCGTCGATCATCGGTAAGTCTTTCCCCATCTCAATCAAATGATTGTACTTGTCCATCCAGTCGTCAAACAGGCCGAATTCTTCCCTTATCTCTTGTTCCTTTTGCTGTATCGTGTTCATGTTTTTTAATGATTCAGTAATGAGTGTTAACGTAACATATCGATTGCCTTGTCTAGTGCCTTCAGGGCTTGGTCAACCTCTTCTGTGGTATTGTAAACGGCAAAGGAGATGCGTATAGTACCTGTGATTCCATATTGATCCATCAATGGTTGTGCACAGTGGTTGCCGGTTCTGACTGCGATACCGAATTTATCCATGATCATTCCGATATCGTACGGATGGATGTTGTTCACAAGAAATGAGATCACCCCCGCCCTCTCTTTCGCACTGCCCACAAACCGGATCCCTTCCCTTTGTCTGAGCTTCTCTTCTGTGTATTCGATCAGGTGTTTTTCGTGGGCTGCAATTTTTTGGTATCCGGTTTCGAGAATGAAATACATCGCTTCGCCGAAGGCGATGGCATCACCCACGTTGGGTGTTCCGGCTTCAAAGCGGAAGGGGAGTTCGTTGTAGGAGGTGTGTTCAAACGAAACCTTTTCAATCATTTCTCCGCCACCCTGGTACGGGGGCAGTTGATCCAGAAGACCTTCACGACCGTACAAAACCCCGATGCCCATCGGACCATACATCTTGTGAGATGAAAAGCAGTAAAAGTCGACACCCAATGCCTGCACATCCACTTCCATGTGTGGTATTGCCTGTGCACCGTCGAGCAATACCGGGATATGGTGCTGTTGCGCCATGGCAATGATCTCCTTCACAGGATTAACGGTTCCCAATGCGTTGGAGATGTGCGTAACGGCAACAATGGCTGTTTTGGGGGAAAGCAATGAAGGAAGCTTCTCCAGCATCAGCTCCCCCCGGTCATTGACAGGAATCACTTTCAGTTGAGCCCCTGAGGCTTCACAAGCCATCTGCCAGGGCACAATATTGGAGTGGTGTTCCATGGCACTGATCAGCACCTCTTTGCCGGGTGCCAGGAATTTCTTACCGAAAGAGGAGGCCACCAGATTGATAGACTCGGTGGTGCCCCGGGTGAAGATGATCTCGCGGTGTGAGGAAGCATTGATAAATTGTGCCACCTGTTTCCGCACCCCCTCGTAAGCCTCAGTCGCCTCCTGACTCAATGCATGGACGCCACGGTGTATGTTGCTGTTCATGCTGCGGTAATAGTGCCCCAATGATGCAATAACACGCTCAGGCTTCTGCGTCGTGGCCGCATTATCAAAATATACCAAAGGGCGCTTGTTGACCTCACGCCCCAAAATCGGGAACTGATCCCGTATCTCTCTGTTCATCGCAGATCGTTTATACCAGACTCATGTCTATTTTAAAATCCAAGGGCTCATCCTTGCAGTGCAATACACACTGATCACAAATGGTGAGCTCACCCTTCAGCCGCTTCTCGATCATCTCCTCGGTACGCTGAACCAACGCAGGGATGCTGATCTTCTGAGCTATCTCAGCAGCAAAAGCATACATCAGCAACATCCTTGCATTGCGCTCGCAGATACCCCTGGTGCGCATATAAAACAACGCATCCTGGTCAAGCTGCCCCACCGTGGCACCATGACTGCACTTGACATCATCAGCATAAATCTCCAGAAAAGGATTGGTGTCAACACGTGCCGTATCGGTTAGTGAGATGTTGCGGTTGTTTTGATACGCATTGGTCTGCTGCGCATCACGACGCACCAGAATGTGACCGTAGAATGCAGCACTCGCATGCTCATCTACAATGCCCTTGTACAACTCATTGCTGTAACTGCCCGGCTTGGCATGATCCACAAACACACGGTTGTCAACATGCTGCTTGCGGTCCATTAAATACAATCCGTACAGGTTCGCCTCCGCACCGGTACCGATGATCAACACTTTGCTCTCATTGCGAATCAACCCACCATTGAAGGTGAGCGTGGTGCTCGTTAAACGG
>SKPS01000315.1 GCA_007119395.1 Lentimicrobiaceae bacterium | reverse complement strand
GCAATACCACGAGGCCTTTCTGTTGAAAAATGTGATTTTAACCATAGAATTAGTGAAAGTTGTAAACCATGAAAAGCAAACCAATCCAACAATTGTTTCTGATCATCACCCTGGTGCTGGTGGTGCTCACCGGCTGCAAAAAGGACGACAAGAAAGCCGATGACCCCAAGCCGGTAAAACCCGATCCGGCCACAGTGACCGACATCGACGGCAACACCTATAAAACTGTAAGAATCAATACCCAATTATGGATGGCAGAGAACCTCCGTGTCACACGCTTCAACGACGGCACCTCCATCCCAACCACTGATCCGCCCGACATAGACATTACAGAAGACCCCCAGGGTATGTATGGATGCATTTACCAATGGATCACCATGTACGATACCACCCTGTTGGAAGACTTGGGTCGGGTATACAGCAGCGGTGTCGGCACCCATAACCTGAGAAACGTTTGTCCGGAAGGGTGGCGAGTGCCAACCCGAAAAGACTGGAAAACACTGATAGCAGACCTGCAAGAAAAGCCAGACTCCAATAGACTGGAAGAAGGACATATACTAATGGAAAAAAACTCCTTATACTGGGAGCCTTCATCGAATCCCTTTGTTGAAGCTCCCAATAACGAGACTGGATTTACGGCCAGAGGGGGTGGAATACGCTGGGCAAAAGGCGGTGAGTGGCATAACTTCAAAAGATCAGCAGGCTTCATGATACAGGATTACCAATGGGCGGCCTTTGCTTTCATCGGCGATACTGGACAAGCTGGGATAGGTTATGGACATCATTCACCTAACAGACACATCAGGTGCATAATGGAGTAATGCATTATTCTATGAGCACATATACCGTGAAACGCAGGCAGCAATGTTTTGCGTTTTGCGGTTCTTCTTACTCCAAATGTAGTTTGGTGTGCCAATGAACGTGGGAATGTGCTGATGTGCAGATGTGCTAATGTGCAGATGTGAGAATGTGGGGATGTGTGGATGTGGGATGTTGGCTGTAATCGGTAAACAGTGAACAGAAAACGGTAAACGGCTAAGTCCCTCAGTGTTCCTACATGAACTAAATCTCCTTCTATTTTCGTAACTTTGCCCTAAAGTCAGAATCATGGATCAGAGCGAGCGACATCATTTATTGAGCAGGCTGATGTGGGATTACAACTACACAGCAGAGGAGGTTGATGAGGTGTTGCTTGGAAGAAAGTCAACATTGGGTCATCTTACTCAGGAATCCATCGTGCGTCGTATTCTGGAAACCTACTCCTGGTTCACTGTAATCAGGCTGATTCCTCCACAAGAGTTATATCCCATTCTTAACGAAGATTTTAAAAAAAAACTCCGCTCAAAATCATTGCAAAAGCACTATGCATTTGTCAGAAACAGACTTCAGCAGGCTCTATAGGCTTCAAGACCAGGTTTTATCCTGGCTTGCCGGGCAGAACACACCGTTTTATCTTACCGGCGGGACTGCCTTGGGGAGGTTCTATCTACATCATCGCTACTCAGAAGATCTGGATCTGTTTGTGAATGCTGATCCCGGTTTTCGGATGATGGTGGAAAAACTGATAAGAGACCTTCCTCCCGAACTGAAACCTGATCAGTCGATGATGATGATCACTGATGATTTTGCCAGGGTACTGATCACCACAGATGAAGGGTCAACCCTTAAAGTGGAATGGGTGAACGATGTGAGTTATCGCCCCGATGAACCGCTGCCCTATATTTATGGTATCATTGACACCCCGTTGAACATTCTGTCAAATAAACTATCGGCAGTTGTTGGAAGGGATGAGCCAAAAGATGTGTTTGATATCATCCATATTGCACTCAATTACTCATTCGATTGGGCTGAACCTTTCGCTGTTGCCAAAAAAAAAGCCTCAGCTATGCTGAGACTTTTTTCTGTGTAGCGGGGGCAGGACTCGAACCTACGACCTTCGGGTTATGAGCCCGACGAGCTACCACTGCTCCACCCCGCAGTCTTGTTTTGTGGGTGCAAAGATACTAAGTTTTTTCATATTGCCAAAAAAAGCCAATCACAGATAACTTTTTGTTTCCCATCAGGCAACTTTTTAACTACATTTGGTGTCTGGTAAATACATGAAGACAGCACTTAATACGAAAAACAAGCAACCAGCAATTCACACAATGAAAAAGCGCACCTATTTCCTCTTTGGTATGCTGATGTTGTTCTCGATGGGCATGCCCCGGCTGCATGCTACCCACGTGGCAGGCATGGATCTATCGCTCATCTGCCTCGGAGGCAATGATTATATAATCAGGCTTACCCTTTACCGTGATTGCGGTGGTATTGCAGCACCTGCCACTTCATCTTTTGCGGTTCAGTGCACTTCAAATCCCATGTACAACTTTTCCATCACCGGGATACAACCGCTACCGGGATCCGGTGTTGAGGTAACCCCGATATGTCCAACCTGGCAAACCAAATGCACCGGTGGCCCTTTGTATGGTGTGCAGGAATTTGTCTATGAGACTCAGGTAACCCTGCCAGCCTGTAACCATTGGCGGGTCAGCTGGTCGGGCCCTTCTCCCAACCTGAACGGTCTGTGTTGCCGAAACGCCGCCACTACCGTGGTGAACGCCAACAGTGAGAACGCTTATATAGAGGTCACCTTCGATAATCTGAATGCCCCCTGTCCCAGCACCGTTCAGTCGATGCAGATTCCGGTGCTGAGCCTGTGTGTAGGTCAGTCAACATGTATCAATATGGGGGGAGTGGACATCCATGGGGATTCTCTGGTCTACGAATTGGTGACACCCATGACCAATGGAAATCAGGGTACCTTGACCTGGATTCCGCCCTATTCTGCACAGCAACCCTTCCCCTCTGTCCCGCCCATTACCCTGGATCCCCTCACCGGTGTCTTGTGTATGACACCGACCCAAAGTTTCACCTCACCAATGGCTATTCGCATACAGAAATGGCGTACCCTCAACGGTATTCCCACCCTGATTGCAACTTCGATCCGTGATATTCAGGTGAATGCAGAAGTGTGTAACAATACGCTGCCCGTTCTGAGTGGTATCGACACCACCATGACCAAAGGGTTTGATCCCAACGACACCACTTACCTCTTAGAGGTATGTTTTGGTGATACCGTTCAGTTTGCCATCTGGGGGCATGATCCCGACATCCCGGACCCGCAGTGGGGTGACCGCGACAAGTTCTCCATATCCTGGAACAACGGAACCCCCCAGGGGCAGTTCAATGCCTTCCACAACCACACTGACTCGGCTTTTGCAACCTTCTCGTGGATACCCGGTATGCAACATATAAGCAGCACACCACACTGTTTTATTGCCTCCATACGGGATGGTGCATGCCCATACAACGCCGAGCAGTCGTTCACCTACTGCATATTGGTGAAAGGCACCGAATTTGATCTTGGCCACGACACCCTGCTCTGTCTGGGTGAATCAATACATCTGGCCGCCGCCTCGGCCACACCGGCTAATACATACCATTGGTTTGTTAACGGATACTACACAGGTCACCCACTCCACAACGACACCTTCACCTTTCACACCCAGAACCTGCAACCGGGAGTGTACAACATCCACGTAGAAGGGAACAGAAAGCAATCCCATGCGTGCCCCATGTTGGGTGGGATTAACATTGAGGTGGTGAAGACCCCGGAGCCCGACCTGGGTCCCGACAGGGTTGTCTATGGCAACAACCCTGTCCTGCTCGATGCAGGCCCCGGCCAGATGTATTTATGGTCAACAGGATCCACAACACGAAATACCCTTGTGTATCAAACAGGGCTCGTGACAGTTATCGTCGACGGTGGAAATGGAACCAGATGCCTGGGTTACGACTCAGTGTATATTGAATTTATCATTGGTGTGGATGAACTCCTGAAAGACCCTGAACTGGTGGTGTCACCTAACCCCACCACCGGCAATATCACCTTCACACTGCCTCCTCCGGCAGATGGAGGATGGAGTGCCCAAATTCACACCTCAGACGGAAGGGAGGTGAAGCGAAAAGTGCTGCCCCTTCCCCATGAAGGAGATCATTATTCCCTGCAACTGGGGCAACTCAGTCCGGGAATCTATCTGCTCACCTTCTCATCCGGAAACCTCCATTACCGAAGCAAGGTGGTGCTGATTGCCAGGTGACGAAGTGAAAGGGCAAAATGAAATCGTCCCTTAATCTGAAAAAACAAAACCCGAAGCGTTGGTCCGTGCAATCAATATAATCAAGCAGTTATTGATGTTACTTGAATCATGGTAATTATTTGATATGGCGTGTCTCACAGACACAATATCCAAACAATCACTTCGTTTTCCAGTGCATCCATATCCAATACTTTATGAAATACACGATCGGTTTTTTCATCGCCTTTTTGGTTCCATTTGCGTTGTTTGGCAACGGCAATAGTGAAAACCCCAACCGCAAGCTGATGTTGCACGGTATTCAGTTTCAGGGTGGTTTTTTGCATGCCATGAACTATCCCGGTTCCCTGGCCTATTTACAGGCTCTGGTTCCCGATGCTGAGATTTGGCAGTCCCAGTCCTTTGAGGGTTATCACTCGTGGCCCACCACCACCTGGACCAACAGCGGTGTGGCAGGTGTCTCGGTGTTGTTTCGGTTTGCTGAGCCGGGGAGTCGGTCACAAAGCAGGGAGCCGCAATTCAGATTGGGCATCAGGTACCAGGGGAACCACTACGATTTTTTTAACGCCAACCGCAGTGAGGCCTTTTTGATCGACAGCCTTTACAACGGCCAGGGGGAGGTGATCGGCCATATAGACTCTGTAGAGGCACATTTTTATCACCTGTTCTATAAGTCCGATCAGCTTCATGTGGACTTTTCGATGATATATAGCACCAGACCTGACCTCAGGTTCACCTTGTTCGGCGGCATTGGTGTTGCCGGGGGATTCTCAACCCGATCATGGTTACAGATCAACCATTACACCCGAACCTACAGTAGCAGTCATATTCGGGATTATGGTTACGCAGATCATTATCAGCACTATTTTTACTTAAACCCTCACAGAACCCTGGAGCAGGCACCCGGTAATGCAGCCGCCACATTCTACCTGCCCATGGGACTGCGGTTCAGGTTGGGGCAACATGGCAGCCGCCTGGAACATGTTCAGCTCTCGTATGAGTTACAACCCTGTATCCAGGGGATCTTCATCCGCGGGTTTGATCCCCTGGTTCAGACCGGAGTGATGCAAAGTATAGGCATCAGTCTGCAATGGTAAATCACAACATCTGGCAAAATACAACATCGGTTGCAGATCTCCAAACACCAAAATGATCCCCATGAGAACAAAACTGTCTGTTCCTGTCATTCTCTTCACCCTGCTGCTGCTTTCGGTAGGTGTTGCGGCACAATCCCCTCGTAAAACAGATAATATCAGACTGTTGACCCTCGCAGAATCCTCCTTCAGCTTCGGCTACCATGTTACGAACAAGCAGGGATCTTCGCTGGATCAATATCAAACCATCATGGCTGCATCGGAAGTGATTCCTCAGGCCCGGTCCGGTCTTGAATTGCAGCAATCATGGTTCACGTTTGGCTATTTCCAGCCGGTAAGCTATTCTTCCATGCTCCATTTCCGGATAGCCGACAGGCAGCGGGAGTCGTTCAGGGTTGCTCCGCAGTTGCGACTGGGGATCAGTTACCGGGGAGGGAATCTGTTCTCCGGGTATTTCCAGCGTCAGGCAGTGGAGCAGATTGACTCCCTCATGAACCCTGTTACCGGAACCTACGATTTCATCGATTCTGTACACCGCACCAACCTGGCTTTCAGACTCCAATCTGAGCAAATACTTTTTGATGCTTCCATGGTCTTTGCCACCAATACTGACCGGGTGTTTTCGATATACGGCGGTGGGGGTATTGCCATGGGAATACCGATTATGTCATACGCACACACCTCTCTGTATGATGGACATTACAGAGTCACCCGTGATGCTGAGGGGAAAGAGAAGCGCCACCCAGCCACCGTCCTGCTGGATCTGGAGGAGACCATGAAAGAGGGCACCTATTGGGTGTTAATGCCTTATGTCCCCTTCGGGGTCAGCATGCGGTTGAGTAGAAGCAACCCTTTTCTCAGTCAGGTGAGCCTGTTCTATGAAGGGCGGATTGGTGTACACATGCGGATGTTACCGGAAGTACCCAATGTCAGGCTCTCCACCCGGCACCACACCTTTGGGATCAAAATTCGATGGAAGTAAGCCACACCCGAATCCGGTTTGGCTCTTTTTTTCTTTTACGGGCTGAATAACCCTTGGGAAAAGGGTGTATCTTTGCACCCATACTGGAAATGCCGGTAATCATCAGGGCCTTTTATTCAGTTAGCTTAATTGAAAAAAGATGAAACGATTTTCTTCCTTTGCAATTTGGGGCGTGCTGCTCCTTTTCGCAAGCTGTCAACAAAAAACAAAACACAACAACATGACACCTCCCCTTGCCAAAGAGATTCCACATGAGCTCACCATTCACGGACACACCCGCATTGATCCCTATTACTGGCTTAACGACCGTGACAACCCGGAGGTGATCGCCTATCTTAAGGCTGAGAATGCTTTTACGAAGGCCATGATGAAGCATACCGTTGAGCTGCAGGAATCGCTTTACGACGAACTGGTGGGAAGAATCAAGAAAGATGATGAGAGTGTTCCCTATTTCCGGAACGGTTACTACTACCAGACCCGCTACCGTGGCGACGCCGAGTACCCGCTCTATTACAGGTGGAAAGGAGGGAATGGTTCCGGTGAAGAGTTGTTGTTTGACATCAATGAGCTGGCCAGTGGGCACAGCTACTTCCGCGACAATTACCATTATATTAGTCCTGACAACAAGGTGGCAGCGATTGGTTTCGACACCGTAAGCCGCAGAAACTTTACCCTCCGTTTCAAGAACCTGGAGACCGGAAAGTTTTTGCCTGTTCAGATTCCCATGACCACCGGATCGGTAGCGTGGGGTGCCGACAGCAGAACGGTGTTTTACACTGTGAGGGATGATCAAACGTTGCGCTCATACCGTATCATGCGGCATACCCTGGGCACCGACCCGTCTGAAGACCAACTGATCTATGAGGAGAAGGATGAGGCCTTTTACACATGGGTGTACCCCTCAAAGTCGGGGCATCATATTGTGATCTCATCCACCAGCACCACCACTACTGAGATGAGGATTCTGGATGCCCACAAACCGGGTGGTAGTTTTACGGTGGTGGAACCCCGGCAGCGGGGGCATGAGTACTTTATCTATCCCACACGTGACCACCTTTATGTCCGCACCAACCATCAGGCACAGAATTTCCGTGTAATGTTGGCTGACATAGGAGAGAACATGGGGCTGTCAGCTTGGCGAGAAGTGGTGCCTCACGACCCGATGGTGTTGGTTGAGGATGTTGATGTGTTTAACGATTTTGTGGTGATACAGGAGCGATTCAACGGGTTGGCTCGTTTTCATGTCCGGGATCGCAGTGGAGAATCCCATTACATGGCCATGGAGGAGGAGAGCTTTGTGCTGAGTGCGGCCTCAAACCCTGAGCTGGAGAGCAATATGTTCCGTTTTGTCTACTCCTCATTGACCACACCCAGATCAGTGTTTGACTACGATATCACCTCCCGCAGCAAAACCTTGCTCAAAGAGACCGAAGTGTTGGGAGGTTTTGAGAAAGAGAATTATGAGACCCGAAGGCACTTTGCCCAGGCAATGGATGGAACAGCGATCCCCATTACGTTGGTCTTCCGAAAGGGTGTAAGCATTGATGGCACAGCTCCTGCGCTTATTTACGGTTATGGATCGTATGGTTACAGTATGGATCCCTGGTTCAGGTCAACCGTTATCTCACTGCTCGACCAGGGGTTTGTGTATGCCATAGCCCATATGCGAGGGGGTGAAGAGATGGGGCGGCATTGGTACAAAGAGGGGAAGCTGCTCAACAAGATGAACACCTTCACCGACTTCATCGCCTGTTCTGAGTATTTGATCAGTGAAGGTTATGCTGCTTCTGACAAGCTCTTTGCCATGGGTGGCAGTGCCGGTGGGCTGCTGATGGGGGTGATCAGCAACCTGCGACCCGATCTGTACCGCGGCATTGTGGCTGCTGTTCCGTTTGTGGATGTGGTGACCACCATGCTTGATGAAACAATCCCTCTCACCACAGGTGAGTTTGATGAATGGGGAGATCCTAAGGTAGAGGAGTATTACCATTGTATGCTCTCATATTCACCATACGACAATGTAACCACGCAGCCATACCCCAATATGCTGATCACCACCGGATTGCATGACTCACAGGTGCAGTATTGGGAGCCGGCCAAGTGGACCGCAAGGCTCAGAACGCACAACACATCCAACAACCTGATTCTGCTCCACACCAACATGGAGGCGGGACACGGAGGTGCTTCCGGACGTTTCAGGGCGCTGAAGGAGACAGCCAGAGATTTCGCTTTTCTGCTGATGTTGCTGGATATGGATAAGTGACAACAGCCTGAAAACCGTGAAACGCTGCTGCCCAAAAAGAGAAGTTAATGATATGAAAACAAATACCAGAGAGAAGCGTATCATTTTCGGTTATGGTAAGCTGACCATTGTTAGGTGCTTATTGCCGTTGTTATTGTTTTTGGGAGCTGTTGATCTGATCGGGCAACAGCTGCCGGTACCCATTGCACAGGCTCGTCTGACTCCATTGGGCGATACGGTAACCATTGAGGGGGTTGTGTTAAACGGGCCAGAACTGGGTGTCATCCGATTTCTACAGGACTCAACCGGAGGGTTGGCCATTTACGACTTTTCCATGGGCTTTTTGCAGCGTGGAGACCTGGTCAGGGTGACTGGGGTGATGGATGAATACAATCAGTTGCTTGAGCTTGTTAGTATATCGCATCATACATTGATCTCATCAGGCAATCCATTGCCGCCACCCCTGGTGATCACGCCGGCTCAGTTGGGCGAAGCGCATGAATCAGTATTGGTAAGAATCAACGGTGTAACGTTCACCAATGCGGGAAGCACTTTTTCCGGGAACACCAATTACAACATCTCAGCAGGGGGGGAGCAAGGCGTAGTGAGGGTTGTGAACAACAACCCGTTGGTGGGGCAGATAATCCCAACCGGGATGGTTGACGTAGTAGGGATAGGCTCACAATTCCACCATTCCAATCCAAATGCCGGCTACCGAATGATGCTCAGAGATTCTGCTGATATCTTGCATCAGGGTACCATCACCTTTACCTCTCCGCTTCAGGTATCCAATATTACCACCACAAGCTTTGATCTCAGCTGGAGCTCTGATCTGGCAGGATCGGGTGGGGTATATTACGGTACAGACAGCGATCCAACCACCCTGGTGGTCTCTCCAGGCAACACCACGCAGCATCAGGTTTCTGTTACAGGATTGAGTCCGGCTGACATCGTCTACGTGAAAGCCTTTCTTGCAATGGGTGGAGACACCACCTTTTCCGGAATCAATGTGTTTGCCACGCAATCATTGTCAACAGGGGATATCAAGGTCTATTTCACCAGCACTGTTGACCACTCTTACAACACCGGACTTCCGGCAGTATACCTCAACAATCTTTTAGACGATACCCTGATCGCCTATATCAACAGGGCCGATCAATCCATCGATTTGGCCATATACAACTTCAACACACACAATATCAGCAATATTGCTGATGCTCTTAATGATGCGCATACCCGGGGAGTGAACGTAAGAGTAGTGTATTGTGGTACGACCAACAACTTCGCGATCCCTTTGCTGCACCGTTCTATCGGTAGAATACCCAGCCCTACAACCTCAGAGTATGCGATTATGCACAACAAATTTGTGGTCATTGATGCCCATCATCCGGATCCTCACAGACCGGTTGTGTGGACAGGTTCCATGAATTTGACCCATTCATCTGTGAACGACTATCCCAACAATGTGATCATTATTCAGGATCAATCATTGGCAAAGGGGTACACACTGGAGTTTGAGCAGATGTTTGGATCCGGTGGACTACAACCTGACCCGGTTGCGGCCAGGTTTGGCCCGTTTAAAACCAGCAGTGCCCCAAACGATTACATCATTGGTGGCAGGGTGGTCAAATCCTTTTTTAGTCCGTCAGACAGGGTCACCGCCCAGTTAATCAACCAGATTGAGAGTGCCCACCATGAAGTATTTGTAAACACCATGTTGATCACCCGAACTGATATAGCCATGGCGCTTCGCGATCAGGCACTCGCTTCGGGTGATGTGAGGGTATTGGTAAACCATCCCAACGATTGCACCCAACAGGTGGTGGGGTTGTTAACCAACTATTTAGGAGCCAGTTTTCGCAAGTATGATGAATCCGGTATGTTACACCACAAAACCATGATTACAGACCCCTTGTCACCAGGGCCGGCAACGGCTGTATGGACAGGATCTCACAACTGGAGCAATGCGGCCGAGATGCGTAATGATGAAAATGTGCTGATCATCTTTGATACCACCATTGCCAATCTCTACTTACAGGAGTTCATGGCACGCTGGTCTGCAGCTGAACCATTGCATGTTGCCCAACAGAAGCATCCAACTCTGGATGTGAAGGTTTTCCCCAACCCCTCATACGGTAGCTTCACCATAACGTCCAATACAAACATCACATTCCCAAGTACTTTCGAGCTGTTCTCTCTTGATGGCCGCCTTGTACATCAACAGCAGTTTTGTGGTCGATATGATCAAAATGCCTTGAAAATCAGCACTTCTCTGCCGGGAGGCATATACATTTTCCGGCTATCCACTCTGGAAGGATCTGCAGCCGGAAGGCTTATGGTTAAATAAAAAAAGAGGAGCTCCCTTTGTTCAAAGAGAGCTCCTCAGCTTGTTCTGATTGACATGTTTTATTCCGGATCAATCGCATCAACCGGACATACATCAGCGCAGGAACCACAATCGGTGCATACTTCAGGGTCTATTACATAGATATCACCTTCTGAAATAGCATCAACAGGGCACTCATCGATGCAGCTTCCACAAGCTGTACAGTCGTCATTAATTACATAAGCCATAGCATTGTGTGTTTTTGATTTAACATTGTTTTCATTGACACTGCAAACCTACCATTTTTTTAAAAAACAGAGGGAATAAATCGTGCACTTAAACAGAAATTTAGACATATTCTGAACAACACCCTGTGGGAGTTCTTAGGGTTGATATTGAGGTAGATCAATTCCAAAAGGAGGAAAATGGTACGAAAGTATTGCGATTGCATCATTAAATAATGTAATTTTGCAGCATGAAAATGGGGGAAAGATGGTGATGTTCAATGGGAAGAGACAGATGGTTGGCATGCACAGTTTGTGTGCTGCTGATGTTGTTTCTGGCAGCTCCGTATCTTCTCCAATCAGAGTTAAAAAGCAATCCAACACGCATACAATTCATTGCGAATTAAATTTGAGTAATCCATGAAAAAACAGCCCAAAGTCGTACAACTGGATGAAGTAGTTGTTAAGTTTGCTGGTGATTCCGGAGACGGGATGCAGCTGACCGGCTCACAATTTTCAGACACTTCTGCCATTGTGGGTAATGATTTGGCCACTTTTCCTGATTTCCCCAGTGAGATCAGGGCTCCCCAGGGAACAATTGCAGGTGTATCTGGTTTTCAAGTCCATATTGGACGGAAAGAGGTACACACTTCCGGTGACCTGGCCGATGTGCTTGTGGCCATGAACCCTGCCGCCCTGATGGCAAACATGAAGTGGGTAAGGCCGGGTGCCACCATTATTATTGATATTGATAACTTCGACAACAAGAGTTACAAAAAGGCCGGTTATGTGGAAGATCCCCTCGGGGATGGTACATTGGAAGGTTACAATGTAGTGAAGGCCCCTATTACTGCCCTCACACGAGCTTCCCTTGCCGACATGCACCTCAATGTGAAAACGGTTGACAAGACCAAGAACCAGTTTGCCCTGGGTATTCTGTATTGGTTGTTCAATCGTGAACTCCATATTGGCGACAAGTTTCTGGAGGAGAAGTTTAAAGAGAAGCCAAAGCTGATTGAAGCCAACCAAAGGGTATTGCGGGCGGGTTATCATTTTGCTGAAACCATTGAAGCGTTGCAAACCACTTACCACATTGGGCCCACCACGGGTCGCAAGGGTAAATTCCGGAACATCACCGGTAACCAGGCTGTTGCCTGGGGTTTGATGGCTGCTGCTGAGAAATCAGGCAGGGAGTTGTTTCTGGGTTCGTATCCCATTACACCTGCCAGTGAGATTTTGCAGGATCTCTCCTACAGAAAGCATTTGGGTGTTAAAACCTTCCAGGCTGAAGATGAGATTGCAGGTATCTGCACGGCATTGGGTGCTTCCTATGCAGGTGCATTGGCGGCAACCAACACTTCCGGACCGGGGCTCGCGCTGAAAGGGGAAGCTGTGGGTTTGGCTGTGATGACAGAGTTACCCATCGTGATTGTGAACGTGCAAAGGGGTGGCCCCGCAACCGGATTACCCACCAAACCTGAGCAGTCTGATCTGATGCAGGCGTTGTACGGCCGTAACGGAGAGAGTCCCGTGGTAGTGATGGCGGCCAGTAGCCCTGCAAACTGCTTCGATTATGCCTTTATGGCTTCAAAAATAGCCCTCGAACGCATGGTGCCCGTGATCTTACTTACCGATGGCTACCTCGCCAATGGATCTGAGCTCTGGGCAATACCCAAAATGGCTGAACTGCCTGAAATCAAACCCAGGCTTGCCACACCCAATGACCCGGAATACCAACCTTTCAAAAGAGATCCGGAAACCCTCGCCAGAGAGTGGGCACTGCCCGGTATGGAAGGGCTGAGACACCGCGTTGGTGGCCTCGAAAAGGCCGATGTGACCGGTGAAGTGTCGCACAACGCCATCAACCACCAGAAGATGACCGAGTACCGCGAAGAGAAGGTGCAGAGAGTGGTGGATATGGTGCCTGACCTCGAAATCGTTGGGGAATCCAAAGCCGACCTGCTCGTGATCGGATGGGGGGGTACACATGGTGCAATCCTCTCAGCTGTACAAGACCTCCAGGAAAAAGGGAAAAGCATCTCAATGGTGCACTTTAACTATATCAAACCACTGCCGAAAAACACAGCAGATGTGTTGAAAAACTTCAAGAAAATCGTGGTATGTGAAAACAACCTGGGGCAGTTTGCATTCTACCTCAGGTCGATGCACCCTCAATTCAACTACAAGAGATTTAATAAAATACAAGGTCTGCCCTTTATGGTGTATGAGCTTAAAGAGAAATTTATCCAATTATTAGAGGAGAAATAACCTATGGCCACAGAAAATATCAATATTCCGGAACTGACAAAGAAGGATTTTCAGGTCGACAATGAGATCAAATGGTGCGCCGGTTGTGGCAATTTCGCCATCTTGAACTCAGTGATCAATGTGTTGCCCAATATCGGAGTGCGCAAAGAAGATGTGGTGTTTGTATCGGGTATCGGATGTTCATCCAGGTTCCCTTACTACATCAAAACCTATGGTTTCCATGGCCTCCACGGCCGTGCTGCTGCCATCGCATCCGGTGTGAAGGTGGCCAACCCCAATCTGAGTGTCTGGCAGATCACCGGGGATGGCGACTGCATGGCCATTGGCGGTAACCACTTCATCCATCTTTTAAGAAGAAACATTGACATCAATATCTTGTTGCTGAACAACAAAATCTACGGCCTCACCAAAGGGCAGTATTCCCCAACAACGCCCAAAGGGTCTAAAACGAAAACCTCCCCGGAGGGTACCATCGAAGAGGCCTTCAAACCGGGTGAGCTCGCCATCGGATCAGGTGCCCACTTCTTCGCCAGAGTGGTGGATACAGACCAGAAAATGATGCGCGATGCTTTCTACCAGTCAGCCATGCACAAAGGCGCTGCCTTGACAGAAGTGCTCGAAAACTGCGTGATCTTTAACCATGCCGCTCATGTTGACATCACCGATAAAGCCGTGAAAGATGAGAATACCATCTATTTGCAGCATGGTGAAAAAATGCTCTTCGGACACGAAAAAGACAAAGGTCTTGTGCTTGATGGACTTAAACTCAAAGTGGTCAAGATCGGCGAAGAGGGCTATACCCTCGACGACATCCTGGTCCATGACGCCGAATGTGAAGATACAACCCTGCACTATATGCTCGCACGAATGAACCGACCAGAGTTCCCACTCGCACTTGGTGTGATCCGAAACTTCCAGGGAACCTGCTACGATCAACTCCTTGAAAAGCAAATAGAAGAAGCGAAAAAAACATCGCCCATCAAAAACATGGATCAACTGATGAACAGCGGCTCTGTGTTTGAAAACTAAAACAAAAAGGTGACGGCTGAACTCTTAACTGGCAGTCGTTTACCAACAACCGAAAGAGAACCGGGGTGGTCACCAAAACCATCCCGGTTTTTTTGTGCCTGCATATATTGTCTTGATTATCAGCAGGCAACCTTTTTGCGTGTTGATACATCTTAGGTGCTGTACATCCTTTAAATCATTTTTCAAACATGAAAAAAGTAATTTTTGTAGTAGTGGGTCTGATCATGATGACCACCCTGTTTTCAACCACATCATGTAAAAAGGAGGACGCCAAAGCCAATACGCCTGCCCATAT
>SKPS01000119.1 GCA_007119395.1 Lentimicrobiaceae bacterium | reverse complement strand
TACATGATGAAATGCGTGCCGATGAGGGGTTCGTCATCTACCCCAACCCTTCATCAGGAATGATCACCCTGGAACGAAACCACGCCCAACAGGCCCTTCCATGGGCGCTGTACGACTCCTATGGCAGGAAGGTTGCCCGGGGGACAATCCCCGAAGGGAGCCTGAAACAGTCCATCCACCTCCCTGACCTCGCACCGGGACTCTACCTGCTGCACGCCAAAGACGAAACGCAGCCCCGTATGCAAAAGGTGATGATACGGTGAGGGTGGCTGTTGGCTTTTGGCGGTTGGCTTTTTTGGCTTTCAAAAACGGGTTTTTATTACCGCGGATTACGCTGATTTACGCTGATTTTTAATGGGTTTGAATGAACTTGTTCACTTCACTATTCACTATTCACTATTCACTATTCACTGTTCACCGTTTACCGTTCACCGTTCACCGTTTACCGTTTACCGTTTACCGTTTACCGTTCCCCGTTTACCGTCTCCGGAACTCCCAGGGTGGGGTGGGGTATGGATCCTGCCACAGCCCTTTGCGGTGGAACCGGGCTTCGTTTTCGTAGGTAGCGTATTCGGGTGTATCGTCGAAGTGTTTATAGTGCCAGGCCAGGCCCTCTTGGAGGAGCAGTGCGGAGACATCTTCGCCGTTGGGTGTAAAGACCCATACGACGCGTCGTCCCCACCGGTCGGTGGTGTGTTGGACGATGCCTACGGTATGGCCATCGATCAGGTTTCGCAGGAAGTCGCCCGCTTCGGGGCCGTAGGGCTGGTTCCCCTCCGGCGCGTCGATGCCGTAGATACGGAACCGGTGCTCTTCGCCATCCTCGGTTAGCCCCCGGAAGCTGTCGCCATCACTCACCCGCGTCACCGTCACACAGTAGTGGTACGCCTCGTAAGTGCACGGGTTGATGGGGTGGGAGGGGGTAGTACGCCGGTTACACCCCGACAACAACACAGCCATCACCACGATCGATGCAATCCACCCATTGCGCCCTGTAAGAATGAGGCCCCCTCTCCCGGAAAATACGTTAAATGCAGTTGGTTTCATGTGGTTGGGGTTAGTTGGTGAAAAGGATACTGTGAGGGCAAAGGTAGGGGAAAGAGAGGAATGTTTGGTTGGGTTCAATAATGAAAAGTATAATTGCTATGTTGGTAAAACTGCATAAAACCAAGCTTTATGCACAAAACCTCGAACGTTTTTCTATATTTGCCACGTCAAGTGTTATGCCTACCACTATTTACGGCTAAGATGAATGATGATGCGAAATATTTTTCATACCCGCTGGGGGAACAGCAGGCTGCTGCCTTCAGAGCATTGAAGAAGTTTGTTCTTGATGACACCTCAAAGGTTTTCTTGTTGAAGGGTTATGCCGGAACGGGGAAAACCTCTTTGGTTGGTGGCTTGATGCGGTGGATGAAGAAGCAGGAGCTGGGCTGTGTTATGTTAGCAACTACAGGAAGGGCTGCCAAAGTGTTGTCGGACAAATGTGGTAGTCCTGCCTCAACCATCCACAGACAAATCTACGTATTTAAAGATCTTGATGACGATCTGGCGGCAATGAGCAATATGCAGCAAGATATTGCAGTGGACGACAAAGGTCAGCTCACGCTGTTGTTTTCATTACGTGTTATGGAGCCTGAAGAGCCTTTGGTGTATGTTGTGGATGAGTCGTCGATGATTTCAGATGAACTGGATAAAGCACCTTCATTTGCCCGTTTTGGCGATGGCAGGTTGTTGCACGATTTGTTCACTTACGATTTAAACGGAAAGTTTATTTTTCTTGGCGATCCCTGTCAGCTCCCTCCCATTTCCCAACCTGTGTCGCATGCCTTGTCAGCGGAGTATATTCAGCAAACGTACAGCCTGCCGGTAGAAGAGTTTGTGTTAACTCAGATTCAACGCCAAACCGATAACAACGGTATCGTTACAGCATCCTACAGAGTGCGGCAGCTTTGGGAACAAAACCCACCAGTTAAGTGGGCAAAGTTCCCGCTGGCCGGTTCCAGCGACATCGTTTTTCACAACACCCATCAGGAGCTGGTCGATGCCTATATGCTCTGTTATCACCAGAAAACAAGTGATTATGCCACCCTGATATGTCAGACCAACAGGCTTTGTTATGAGATAAACAGCTCTATACGCAAGCATTTGGGCAGGGAGAGTGATTACCCGATTACGGGCGATTTGCTGCTGGTTACCCAAAACAATTACCCTACTGGACTTGTAAACGGTGATATTGTAGAGGTTTTAGCGAAAGGTGTGGTGGAGTATCGTGCCGGACTGTCTTTTGTACCGGTATTTATCAAAGAAATTGCCACCGGAAAAGAGTACAATGTGCTGTTGATGCAAGACATTGCCATTTCGCGGCAAACCAATCTCACGAACAAGCAGCATAAGGATCTCTTTATTGATTTTTATCAACGTATGAAAAGAAAAGGCATTGACCAGAAGGATGCCAGATTCAAGGAAAAAATGTTTTCAGACCCCTATCTGAATGGGTTGCGGTGCGTTTATGGTTATGCGCTCACCTGTCATAAAGGACAGGGAGGGGAGTGGGAAGAGGTATTCCTATATCTTGACAACAAAATCCAGGGTTTGCCACGACCGGGGATTTATCAGTGGATCTATACTGCTGTAACCAGAGCCCGCACGAGACTCCATGTGGTAAGAGACTGGTTTATTACGTAGCGAAATTCATTTTTTTTGCGGGCTGATAAAGGTTTTTAATATTGCTTCCATGTCTTGTGTGCTCTTTCTGCTATTGTGTGCCTAAGCGAAGCGGGGCTGAGTACCTCTACATGCTCTCCCAAAGCCAGTATGGCCGACTCCAGTTCCCAGTTTGGAACCAGCATGAGTGATATGACCATGCCTGCATCGTTCTGATTGATAACGGACTGTGAGCTATGCAATGGTTTGGTGAGAAGGTAATGCATAGATTCAATGGATACGAATAGTTCGATAATCTGAGGGTCTTGTCCGGCTTGTCTCGTAACACCAATTACATTGTTGTGGAAGTTTTTGATGTACTCAATGCCGGGATGTCGGAAAAATGTGTCGGGAAGGGCCTTGGCATCCTGAATTCTGTCGAGTGCGAAATTATGGACTTCTTTGGTCTGGGCATTGTTTGCGATCAGAAACCACCGATTGTTGTATTCACGAATAAAGAGCGGTTCTGACAATACAGGGTACGCCTCCTCCTCAGTGAATGGATGGTACTTTAATTGAACCATCTGGCTCCTGGCAATGGAATGGGTAAGCAGACCTAGCCACTTGGTACCTTGCACTTTTCTAATGCTCTGATCAAGTATGACATACCCTTGGTTCTGATCGAATAACTCACACTCCATCCTGTCAATCACGCCTTCCAAAATATCCGCATAGGGAATCCCTTCCAATTGTTTGAGTAAGTCTAACGATCTGTGAAGCACATTGATGTCTTCAATGGTGAGATTGCGCTGCAGAATCGAGAATGATGGATCTGTATAGCTATAGCAACCATCCTGACAGGTGATGGGTGCAGCATATCCTCTTGGTGGATCACTGCGCATCACATTTAGATCATACATGAGGGTGCGTTTCGACACCCCAGTGGTGATGCCGAACTCTTCCCGGAGACGGTCAGAAATCATCTCCATCAGGCGGTCTGTGGTCCATTTTACATGCTGATTTTGAAGGCATTGGTCGATGACCCTGTACCTGAATGCAGCATTTTTGTTTTGAGGCATAAGTTGATGCAAATAGATTGCACTGCAAAGGTATAGTTTTGCGGCGAGAAAAAAATCACCAAACAGTTAAAAAAAAATTTTGGGTTATCAATATGAATTATTACTTTGCAGCGCTAAAATGGCAGGATGCCGGAATGGTGCAGAAAGGTTGTGACGAGGGTAACCGGTTAGCCGTAAAGGGATAGCTTTTGAAACCTAAAAACCATCGTCACGATGAACAAGATCAGGATATTACAGGTAATTTTTGCTGAGCCGATAGAGCCCTGGGAGCTGGACGCCTTTCGGGGAGCCATAGCAGGAGTGGTTGGCAAGGATCATATCCTTTTTCACAACCACAACAACACACCCGGGGCGGAGGGGTATGTTTATCGCTATCCCCAAATACAGTACAAGCTGATTAACCGCCGACCAGTGCTTTACTGTCTGGATGAGGGTGTGGAGGAGATTCACCATTTTTTTCGTGAGCATCGCGGATCGCTTTTACTCAATGGCAAAAGCTACGATATTAACGTGCAGCGAGTTA
>SKPS01000347.1 GCA_007119395.1 Lentimicrobiaceae bacterium | reverse complement strand
CGTGTCCCCGCCGGATGTGTGGCCACTACGCTGGCGCAGATTATGAAGTTCCACAAATGGCCATGGCAAGGAAATGGCCATAACAGCTATCACTCTGTCAGATACGGTCCATTATCGGCTAATTTTGGCAACACCATTTATCCCATGGCCATGATGCCCAACGAGTTGTTTTCACCCGATCCGGAGGTAGCCCAACTCCTCTGGCACGCCGGAGTGGCCACCCATATGCAATATGGCCCATACGCCTCCGGCACAGGCATCACCGAAGCCAGAAATGCGTTGGTGAACTATTTTCGTTATCACCCTTCAGCACAAATTATTGCAAAAAGCAATTACCAGCCTGCGCAATGGCACCAGCTGTTACGTGACGAGATTGACCAAGGTCGTCCGATCTTTTACAGCGGTGTTGACCTTGCCACCAACACCGGTCATGCCTGGGTGCTGGATGGTTATGCAGACAGCAACTATTTCCATTTTAACTGGGGGTGGAGTGGCATTGCGGATGGCTACTATATGCTCAGTTCGATGAACCCTTTGGGAACGGCTTCCTATACCGCTTATCAGGAGGCCATTGTGGGGATCACCCCTGACGGGGATGTGCCGGTTGCTGCGTTTACTGCCAACCATACCTCGGTGGAGGTGGGACAGCCAGTTACTTTTTCTGCCATCACAGCGGGAAACATCACCGAATGGAATTGGTTTTTTCAGGGAGGTGTACCTGCGATGTATGTGGGGGAGCATCCACCAGCCATCACCTGGGATCAGGGTGGCATATACGATGTGATGCTGGTGGTTTCCAATGGTCTGACCACCGATACCATGTTAAGGAAAAGGTATATCAAAGTGCTTCCCTTGGCAGCATACACTGCTTCCAAAACACGCATACAGGCCGGCAGTACGATTCACTTTTATGATGCCAGTATAAGCGCTCAGCCTGTTCAGCAATACCGATGGCACTTCAAGGGAGGCGTACCCTCCACATCCATCGAAAAAAACCCTCAAAACATACACTATCCTCATGCCGGACAGTTTCCTGTTATCATGGAGATCACTGCCGGCGGTCACACCGACAGGCGGGTCTTCAGCAGGGCCATTACGGTATACCAGCAATGTGACACACTGATGCATTACGATATGCCGGGGTATTCTGTACAAGCGGCAAATCAGGCAACATTTGAGATCATCAAGCTGGATCTTGACAGTCTCGTACCGTATCATGCACCTGCCATCTCATCAGGGTGGGACTATTTTTCTGAGGGGGGTGGTGCCAACCATTTCATCAGTGCCACCTCGTTGTTTCAAACTCCGGGAACTGCCAACAACTGGTTGATTCTGGGGCCTGTCACCATACCGGCCGAAGGGGCCACACTTCAATGGCGGCATAAGATGCCTGATCACACCAAGCGCGATGGCTACCAGGTGTTCTTTAACAACGACTCTGCTTCTTACCTGGCCTTCGGTGAGGAGCCTGAATTTGTGGTGGGTGACAACGACCCTTTCACCCTCGGCGATACAGCCTGGCGATGGAACGAGATACCCATCAAAGCCCAACCTTTCGGCAACGAAAACCTTTACATCGGGATACATCACAATGCACACAATATGTTCTATATCGCTTTGGATGACCTGATGATTTTTCGTTGTGATACATTTCCCCACCTGGCCAACCTCTTCTCCTTTGATACCCTTGTCACAGCTGGTGACACGGTTCGCTTTTACGATCTCTCTTCCGGTTCACCCGATTGGCTGCAGTGGACATTTCCGGGAGGCATCGCCATCAACAATAACACCGATAACCCGAAAGTGGTATATGCCGCCCCCGGCGTATACGATGTGTCTCTCACAGCATGGTATGGAAATGTATCACATCAAGTCACCAAAACAGAATACATCCGGGTTTTGCCAGTAAGCGTTGAAGAGCTAATCAATCAGAAAGGAGGCCTGTCTGTTTCTCCCAACCCGTTTACCAGCTCAGTCACACTTTCCGGAATGGAGGCACCTTTCCGGTATGTGTTGATGGATCTCACAGGGAGGGAAGTGATGCAGGGCTTCATCGAATCAGGTGAGGCCACCCTGCACCTTGAATCCCTTCCGGCAGGTGTTTGGATGATCAGTGTAGAGAGTCCGGAAGGACAGAGAGGGGTTCAAAAACTGATAAAACGCTAACTGAATGCGTTTGATGGAATGCATTGCAGACTGTTGAATGGGGTACAGAGCGGTTTCACCCCTGCTATTATTTGTTGTTGTTGTGCTTCAGTAAATTGACTATCTTGCGGCAACATTTCGGAAATTCAGTATGCACAAAAAGTTTTAACCCATGAGATTCATTGTGAAGGTGTTTGTGTGTTCACTGGTGGTGTTGGTTACATTTTCTGGTTCGCATCTTCTGAGGGGGCAGGGATTCGTTTTTTCAAACGGCTTTGAGAGTCCACTCTATCTGAATCCTGCTTTTGCGGGTACCGCTGATGCGCCTCAGTTGGCCACACAATTCAGGCGCCCTACGACAGGGGTTGGTTTTTTTCATTACGTGGCTTCTTTTGACATGCCTGTTGAGAAGCTGCGCGGAGGTATTGGCTTTTCACTATCATCCACCATCATGGAGGAAGTGCGTTTTGATAACCTGCTCAATGGGTTCTATGCCTGGCACTGGAATATTGGCACCGATCTTCTGGTAAGCCCTGCTGTGAACATCGGGTTCGGATACAACCACCTCAACAACGAGAATCTTTCTTTGGGAGGTGTTGGCGAGGGGAGAGTCTCAGCCATCTATTTCAATGTTGGCGGAGGCTTAATGATGCGATATCGTAATCTGACCACCGGGTTTTCTATTGATCACCTGAACACCCCCGATGTAGGGTATAACGGAATCAGCGAAACGATGCCGCAGCGCCTTACGGTACATGGGGTTGTAGAACATGCTTTAATGGAACAGCTGCATATTTTGCCAGGCATAATATATCAGTCTCATTGGGATGTGCAGCATGTGATTCCATCGGTGGTGCTGGATTTTATGGGTTTTCGTGCGGGGATCAACGGTGTCTATGAGAGAAACCGTCGTGGCTCTATCGACACCAATATGTATGGAGTATGCTTTTTGGTGGGGGCTCACCTTCAGCAGTTCATGATCGGGTACAGTTATACCACCGGAGTATCGGAGGGCGCACTTCCAAATATGACAGCGCATGAACTTGCCATCACCTATCGCTTCAGCGGGCAGGATTGAACAATGTAATCCGGGAAAAGATTCCACACCACGGAGAGAGATCTCTCAATAGCTCACCTCTACCTTTTGGCCGTTGAAGGCATCAAATATGATGTACCACCTATTGTTGTCCGGTGCTTCCTGCACTGTGACGCTGCCGCGGGCTGCACGCACATCCCGTGGCTTTTCCCTGATGGATACAGTGACCCCCTTAAGCTCTTCCCCCTCCGGCATACTGGTTTGGATGGTACATTGTTGTTTGCCATTGACTTCTGCAGTGATTGTAAAGAGGGTCTGATCTAGCAGCTTCCAACGGGTGGCGATCTCTTCCATAGAGGTGATCCAGGCACCGGAAGCCCTGGCTGTATCGATCAGGTTTGCCAAAGGTTGCACAACAGTATCGTTATGCCCTGAGAACAGCGGGTGGCCAAGATAGACCATCATACCACCGTTGCGCAAAGCAATGTGGTTCCAGAAGTTCATGAGATAATCGTTGTATAGCTTGGCTTTATGAGCAAGTTTTTCCCGGTCGGTGATCTCTCTCTCGTCTTGTATCATGCGATAGTAAAAGTAGTCGTCACGAGCCAGCGGGCTGATTTCAAGGAGGTCAAGCACCTGATAGGTTTCACCGGAAAAAACGGGCAGGTGGTATGGGAACAGGCTCCCTTTGAATGAACTTACATGGTCTTTGCCAATACTGGAATCGTAGATATACCCTTTGCGTTGCAGGTACTCCATGCCGGCTACGCTGTTGAGGGTGAAGGGGAAACGGAATCCGGTGAAGGATTGGTTCCATGCCTGTTCGTTCATTTCGATCTGGAACACGGTTTCGCTGAAAGAGAGATCCCTCATGTTCACTTTACGGAATCCGTTTGATTGGATGTGGTGAGGATATTTATTCAGGACGCGCAGTATTTCGTCGTCGAGGGAGTGGTTGACGAAGAGGGTTGGCGTTACCCTATGTTTTTTCAGCATGCTGAAAACGCGTTCGTAATGGGATGCGTCACCATCGCTATTCAGTGATACGGCGAGTGCTGCGGGGCTGTTATCGGGCCAGG
>SKPS01000270.1 GCA_007119395.1 Lentimicrobiaceae bacterium | reverse complement strand
TATTCGACCATCTGATCTCTGTGGTGCCTGAATTTGAGCTCCGTATATTCCAGGAGCCTAGTGGCCAGGATTTTTCAAAAGCTTTCCGCACTCAAGCTCCTTAAACGCTGTTCCCAGCATCAGCGTCACCTCTGTTGGCATCATGGCATCGAGCCCTGTATCCATTGCCACCAAAGAGGCGGCTCGGGCATGCAGATAGACACCTAAGCGTGCTGCCTGCCAAGGGTGATAGCCACGGCTTAGCAATGCCAGAATAATCCCTGTGAGGGTATCACCCGATCCCCCTTTGGCCAACCCTGCATTGCCGAGGGTGTTAAACACACACAACCCATCAGGTGTAATCACTACAGGGTAAGCTGTCTTCAGCACTATCACCACCTTGTGTTCACAGGCAAAGTCAACAGCCATCCGAAGCCGCTCAAAGTCATTACCGGTCTCTCCTGCCAATCGCTCAAACTCTTTCGGATGGGGTGTTAGTATGGTGTGCTTAGGCATTAGCCTGATCATCTCCGGCGAACCGGCTATAGTGTTCAATGCATCGGCATCCAGCACCATCGGCACCTCTGCTTTTTTCATCACCTCATGCACCATATCGGCTGTCTCTTTGCCAGTCCCAAGTCCCGGTCCCATGGCAATGGCTGAGCAAGAGCCCAACGTTGCTGTCAACGCTGTTAGATCATTGAGCGGATCAAGGTGATGCATTGCCTCGGGGAGTGCTGTATAAAAGGGCGATTCCAAACACCGTGGGATGGCAGCGGTCAGCAATCCGGCACCACTCTTTAAAGCAGCGCCGGCAGCCAGCAAAGCAGCTCCACCCTTGCCGGGGCTCCCCGCCAGCAACAGCGCATGCCCATGGCTGCCCTTGTGAGAAACACGACCCTTCGGACGAAACAACTTCCTGGCATCCTGAAAGGTAAACAATGCATACGGACTCTCCACCTGCTCCATGTACTCAGGATGCAATCCGATGGGGACGATTTGCCAATCACCGGTAAACCGGTAACAAGAAGGCATCAGCAGTGCCAAAGAGGGCACCTCAATCTTCAAGGTAACAGCAGCCTGTGCAATGCTGCCGGCAGATGGATCCGTATAAGCATCGGCGAACAAACCGGATGGCATGTCAATGGCCACAATATCGGCCGGGCTATCATTCATGGCCTCTATCACCTCCCCGATCAGTCCGGTAACAGGACGGGCGAGACCCGAGCCAAACAGAGCATCCACGATCCGGTGGAAGCCTGCAAACAGCGCGGGATCAAAACCATCCAGCAACATGTTCACAGAAACACCCATCCCCTCCAATCGCTCCAGGTTCACAACGAAATCAGCAGAACCCTCCCTTCCTTCGCCCACCAGAAAAACCGTCACATCATAACCACGGTTCAACAACCGGCGAGCCATCACCAGACCATCACCCCCGTTGTTGCCACGCCCTGCCACAACAGCCAACTTGTCAGACGGCAACACCATGCCACACAAGGCATCCGTGAGGGCTGCCCCGGCACGCTCCATCAAATCAACGGATGAGACCGGCTCATGCTCAATGGTATAGGCATCAGCCTCACGGACCTGCTGAACACTTAGGATCTTTTTCATACTGCTGACGGTTTATAATTTATGTTGAAACGATCGCAAAAGAATAGGTTAAGGGGTCTCATGCTCCATGCACTCAAGCAACCTCTTTTTGAATTTCCAGCAGGTCATCTGTCGGATATCCAGCTCCTTCGACAAGCTGGCTGAGCTCACGGAAGGGGTATGGCAACAGATCCACGCAATGCGAAAGGCCTCCCTGATGGGAATCCTGCAGCGATGAAACGGGGTGTGGGCCGTGGCCGACTCTTCACGCTTGCAACGGGTACAACGACGCGAATAGGGCCTCCGACCAGCACAATAGTTGTGATGACCACACTTGCGACAGGTGAAACCCTCAGCCCACTTCTTGTCAGCCAACCACCGCAAACAGCCGGCATCATCACCAAAAATCCGCTCAAAATCCTCAATAGTAATTCCTTGAAATGATAGTTTCATGGGTTAAGTGTCGTAGTTCTGAAAGGCAAAAATACAAAAAAAGTGATATTTATGCGCTAAGTTAAAAAACTTTTGTACTTTTGCCGTGTTAAAATGAACAACAAAAGCAAACGACATGAAAACGGATGTAAGCATCAGAAGGATTATTGTAATTGGATTGGTGATCACGGCGGGTATTATTTACGCGTGTACCAGTGGTGGCAGTGGCACTTCGAACGAATTTGAGCGGGATGTGCTTTCGGCAGACCATGTAGCGGGTGGTGATGTGGCCGAAGGTCATGACGAAGCGCATGGTGGTTCGTCTGAAGGGGTTTCGGCTGATGGAGAGGAAAAAGCTGAGCATGCGGCAACGCATGAGCGGGTCAGGGTCACATCTGCCAAGCCCATTGAGTTGAACACTGCCGATTTCAAGAAGTATATTTTCGACATGGACAAGCACCCCACAGAGTGGGTTTACAATGGTGAGATACCGGCCATCCTGGATTTTTATGCGGTGTGGTGCGGCCCTTGCAAGATGGCGGCACCTCCTTTGGCTGAGTTGGCGAAGGAGTATGAGGGACGTGTGAACTTTTTCAAGGTGGACGCAGAGAAGGAGCGTGAGTTGGCCGCCTATTTCGGGGTACGGGGTTACCCCACCTTTATGATCATACCGGCAACGGGTCAGCCTCGAATGTTTTCTGGATTACCACCAGGGGTACGTTCACAAGCTGACATCAAGCCGGCATTTAAAAAAATCATTGAAGCGGAATTGCTTTAGTTCAGAAAAGGTGAGCCAACGCCTCAGATGGCTCACATCAGATCGACAAATCAGAAATAATATACAATAAAACAGGAGATTAATCCAATGGTAGAGAAGTTAACGAAACAGACTTTTTTAGAGAAGGTATTTAATTTTGAAGAGCACAAGGAGTGGAAATTTGCGGGCAAGTTACCGTGTTTGATTGATTTTTATGCTGATTGGTGTGGTCCATGCAAGATGGTTGCGCCGGTGTTGGAGGAGTTGGCAGAGGAGTATAAGGGTAAGATCGACATCTACAAGATCGACACGGAATCTGAGCAGGAGTTGGCGGCAGCTTTTGGTATTCGCAGCATTCCGTCGTTGTTGTTTGTTCCGATGGAGGGTGCGCCACAGATGGCTACCGGAGCACTTCCGAAGGAGAGCTTTAAAGAAGCGATCAACGATGTGTTGTTAAACCCCAAAGCGGAATAGTGATCAACACCCGGGTTACCGGGTATTTAAGAACATCGTATCACATAGAGATTGTGTTGCTGCATGTTACAGAGAGGCTTCGGAGGTTCCGGTGCCTCTCTTTTTTTATGGGGTCATTGTCATAATGGAGATTTGATCAACAAAGCTTTTGAAGCGTTTTGTTTGGGTCATTTGCCTGAAGGTGGATTTGTTGTTATAGGGGTTTTGGTTTGGGTGGGTAAATGCGAAATAGAGGTGTGCGAGTCCGGGCACCCCAAAGTGGTGATACACACTATCAGACAAGCTGTACACGAACGCCCCTTTCAGCTCCCCCGTGTAGAGGGTATCCAATGCGGGGTGGTCTCCCCAAACATGCCAGATCATATCATAATACTGAAACCGTGTAGATACAGCCGGGCGGTCGGAGTGCAGTCTGAATACGCGGTGAGACCATGGCAGGTGCGACAACACAAACCGGTCTCCTTTCTGCACCGGCATACCATCCTTCCATACCACCTGCTCTTCTAACCGGAAGAAGCCTTTTCTTATCGTGTGCCTTTCGGGATCAGGTGCCACCTGAAAGATGAAATCGATCTCGTCTCCAACGAAAACGATCTCTGCTTCAATTTCTGTTTGCCAGAACCGGAACATCACATGCCCCATGAGCTTCACAGAGAATGGGAGTGTGGCGAAGAGTACAAAGACGAATCCCACGAAGACCCAGTGTATGGTTTTGGGTTCCTCCTCCTCTTTGGGCGGTGCAGTACGTCGGTGGTGCATGTTGCGTCGCTGGCGATGAGAAGCGGAGCGGTGGCGTGACTGTGAAGGGGGTTGGTAGTATGTTTCGGATTGTTGCTGATAAGGAGGGTCCTGCCCCGAACGGTGTGGGTAATGCAGGTTCATGTAATCATAGGTGCGCTTTCTGTCAGGGTCACCTAAGGTATACCACGCTTTCTGCAACAGCAGGAACTGCTCATGGGCGTCAGGGGAAGGGTTTACGTCGGGATGGAGTTTTCTGGCCTGCAGCCGGTAAGCACGACGTATCTCTGCCGC
>SKPS01000028.1 GCA_007119395.1 Lentimicrobiaceae bacterium | reverse complement strand
GTAATCCGCGCCACCTCCACAACCGGTAAAACCTTCCACCCCGTGAAATGGGTGAAGGGGATGTGAGGAAGCTAGCTAATGTGCTGATGTGCTAATGTGCTAATGTACTGATGTGAGGATGTGGAAATGTGGGGATGTGAGGATGTGAGGATGTGTGGATGTGTGGATGTTGGCGGTAAACGGTAAACAGTGAACAGAAAACGGTAAACGGTTGAAAACCTAAGTGATTCTACATGAGCCAAGTGCCTTCCTTCAACCTCTTTCAACCTCTTTCAACCTCTTTTCAACCTCTTAAAAGCCATCTGCGTTTTTTCATGTATTTTAGCCGGTGGTAATATATCGAAGGCCTTGGCAAGGAATAATCATCATTAAAAACAAACAGGTATGATGGCAACAATGGCTTTTATCGGACGACTCGGCGCCACCGAGCTGATTGTGATCGCGTTGATTTTGCTGTTGCTTTTTGGCGGTCGGAAAATCCCCGAGTTGATGAGAGGATTGGGTAGGGGCGTTAAAGAGTTTAAGGATGCCTCTTCGGGTTTGAGCGGAGAGAAAGAGGAGAAAGGGGAGGGGGAGAAAGGGGAGAGAGCGGCGGCTTCTGACAAAGAGGTTGACGAAGCGAAAGAGAAAACTACGGACTAGGTCAACCATCTGGTATTGTGAACAATCTTTTCACATGGCGATCATCGGGGGAGGCGCAATCTTTCTTCGATCACCTCGAGACACTGCGTTTTGCCATCATGCGTATTGCGCTGGTGTTGCTGGCTGTCGCTGTAGTGGTTTTCCTCAATGGCCACCTGTTGTATGAATATATCATTCTGGGTCCCAGAAACCCCGGCTTCCTCACCAACCGACTCTTCTGCGAGTTGGGCGACTGGCTCGAAGTGCCGGTGCTGTGCCTGAACACCATCACCTGGAACGATGTAAACCTCGACCTCGCCGGCCAGTTCCGGTTCCACCTGGCGCTTAGCCTCCAGGGGGCACTCATCCTTATCATCCCGTACATCCTGGCAGAAGTGTGGTGGTTTGTGAAACCTGCACTCTATGACCACGAAAAAGTGAAAGCACGCGGTTTTGTCCTGATCACCTCGCTGCTCTTCTATACCGGCGCCCTCTTTGGCTACTTTGTCGTCATGCCCCTCGCCGTGAACTTCCTCGCATCATACCAACTGCACCAAAGCATCGACAACATGTTTCAGTTGCAGTCGTATATCCGAATTCTGGCAACCACCGTGCTGTCAGCAGGTGTGGTGTTTGAAATGCCCGTGTTGATCTACTTCCTCACACGAACCGGCCTCATCACCACAGCCTACATCAAAAAATACAGAAAACACGTCTTTGTCCTGTTGCTGATCCTCTCGGCCATCATCACCCCCCCCGACGTACTGAGCCAGTTTGTGGTGGTGATACCTCTCTACCTCCTGTTTGAAGCGGGGCTGAGGGTCGGTGCAAAAGAGGTTGAAAGCCGGTAGGTGAGAGAAAAATTGGCACAACACACTTATGTAGAACAATTATAAATTTTGATGATTCACCTGTTTTGATGTGTTAAAAATGGTGAGGTATTCTTTTTTTGCCATATTTTTGAATCGTATCAATCCAAAAGGAGTAGAGAGCTATGAGTAAAAAGGAGCGTAAGTCACCTGAGGAGTCACCTTCGCGGCGTGCTTTTCTGAAAAAAATGGGTTTGGCTGCCGGTGCTGTGGCCATGGCAGGAGGCGGGCTTGGTCTGGCACGTGCTTTGGCCGGTGACGGCAAGACGGGTGAACAGGTGAGGGTCATGACCACCGACGGAAAGGTTGTGGCGGTTGACAGTTCAGCCATTGCCGAGCGTACCGCATCCGAGATGGCCAGTGAAGGGCGCGAAGGGTTAAGAGGGAAGAAGTTTGTGATGGTGATAGACCTGTCACGTTGCCGTAATGCGCGCAAGTGTATGCTGGCTTGTCAGGATCACCATGAACTGAGGCCTGAACAGCACCATATCAATGTGCTTACCATGCAAGACTCGCCTCAAACGGCCCCGTACCACATGCCCAAACCATGCTTCCATTGCGACAATCCCCCCTGCACCAAGGTGTGCCCCGTGGATGCTACCTATAAACGGCAAGACGGGATCGTGCTGATCGACAACGAACGGTGTATCGGATGCAGGTTCTGTATCGCCGGATGCCCCTACAGCGCCAGGGTGTTTCACTGGCACCACCCCCTGAAAAATTCCCCCGAAGAGAGAGCCAGACCCTACGACGTCGAAGCCAATGTGCCCCAAAGACTGGGAACCATCACAAAGTGCCTCTTCAGCGCCGACAAAGTCAGACTCGGAGAACTGCCATCCTGCGTATCGGCATGCCCCAATGGGGTGTTCTACTTCGGTGATGTGAACGAAGATGCGGTAACCAATGGCACCACAAAACAAACCGTCCGCTTCAGCGAACTGATACGCGATAACCATGGGTATACCTATTTCGAAGACCTGGGAACCCTGCCACAGGTCTTCTACCTGCCACCAAAAAACAGGGTGTTCCCCTTTGAAGAATCATCTGAAGAGACAATAGAAGAATAATTCTGAAGCTGCTTTTGTTTCGAAAAAAACCTTTTGTGTATGGAGAAAACCAAAACGCTGGAACAAATTCAACAGGATGCATTCCATCCCATCAGAACACACAGGTTTGCCGGCAAGCTGTGGATCAGGTTTCTGGTACTGCTTGTGGTATTGGGGGTGTTTTCTTATGTGACCCAGCTTCGTGATGGGCTTGGAATCACTGCAATGCGCGATTATTCAGCTTGGGGATTGTACATCGGACATTTCGTGTTCCTTGTGGCTGTAAGCCTTGTGGGAGCACTGGTAACCGCTATCCTCAAACTGCTCAATATCTCATGGGCTACGCCTGTAACCCGGATCGCTGAAATGATCTCCATCGCTGCGGTGATGTTCGCAGCCATCACCATCGTTGTGGATATGGGGCGCCCCGACAGGGTACACCATGTGATTGTACATGCGCGGCTGCAATCGCCCATCTTCTGGGATGTGTTTGTGATCAACACCTATCTCGTGATCAGTGTGCTGCTGCTGTACATCCCCATGATACCCGACCTGGCCATGATGCGCGATCGCCTGACCGATGTGCCTGCATGGCAAAGGAAGATGTACAGAATGCTCGCACTCAACTGGAAAGGCACAAAAGAGCAGTGGAGCACCCTGAAGAAAACCATCAAGGTGCTGTTGATCCTCGTGCTGCCAGTGGCCTTCGCCATTCATACTGTCACTTCATGGCTGTTTGCCGTGACGCACCGAACAGGTTGGGACAGTACCATCTTTGGACCCTACTTCGTGTCAGGAGCCTTTGTGGTGGGTGTGGCCGCCGTTATTGTGGCAATGTACGTGTTTCGGAAAGCTTATAAAATTCAAAACTACTTAACCATCCATCAGTTCAATATGATGGGAAAACTGCTGGCACTGGTCAGCATCATCTATCTCTATTTCAACCTCAACGAATACCTGGTGCCGTGGTACACTGAAAAGTTATTGGACATGGCCCACCTCAAAGAACTCTTTATCGGCCATGAAGCGCCGCTGTTTTGGGGAAGTCTGGTGATTGGAATGATCTTGCCCATTGTGTTGTTGTTGTTCCGCAGAATGAGGGCGCCCAGACCGTTGTTCTTTATTGCCATTGCGGTAGTGCTGGGTGCGTGGGTCAAACGGATGCTGATCGTAATCCCAACACAGTTTCACCCGCACCTGCCCATCCAGAATGTACCTGATGAGTTTATGACCTATGTGCCCACCTGGCACGAAATCGCCGTAACAGGGCTGACCGTTGCCGGAGTGTTTATGGTGATCACCATCCTGGCCCGGATCTTTCCGGTATTCCCCATCTGGGAAGTCGCCGAAGAGCATGGCGTGCCACAGGATGAACTCCACAAAAATGAATAAACGATTCTTCAGTATATATTATATATGATACGCTAAAGCCCTTTAACTATGAATACCAAAACCCGCTGGTTCATTTTTCTGCTGACACTCTTTCTGTTGTCAGCTCCGGTGCTGGTGGTGGCACAATGGCCCGACTGGCCCGTCCCTGAAGAGGATGCCATGATACCCAACCCTGTAGAGAAGACCCCCTCTGCCATCAACAACGGAAGGGTGCTCTATGAGACCCAGTGTGCTGCCTGTCACGGCCCCCGTGGATTGGGCGACGGCGCAATTGCCTCTCCCAATATGACCACAGAAGCCTTTGCCGCACAAACTGATGGCGCCATCTTCTATAAACTGCAGCAAGGGAGAGGACAAATGCCCTCGTTCGCACACCTGCCCGACGAAGAGCTCTGGGAAGTGATCCTCTTCTTGCGAACCTTTACAGAACCCATTGAGGTGGCAGAGAAGATCAATACACTGGTGAAAATCGAAACCACCGAAATCAACCAGGAGAAGAGTGTTACCGTTACAGCCTGGGAAGTAACCGACGAGAACCACTTGGTGCCACTGCAGAATGTACGCATTCAACTGGGGGTGCAACGGATGTTTGGGGTGCTGCCCCTGGCGCAACAGGCTCTTTTTACCAACGAAGAGGGGGTGGTGAGTGCCATCTTCCCCAACGACATACCCACCGATACCACAGGGCACTCCACCCTCGTGGCTTTTATCGATGACCCTGTGTATGAATCCTCGTTTACCACCAAAGATGTACCGTGGGGCCAGACATGGGAAATCATTGATATCACCCAAAAGCGAACCCTCTGGGGAACCATGTCGAGTGTGCCCCTGTGGCTCCTTTTCTCCTTCATCGCAATTGCCGGTGCCTTCTGGATCACCATCATGTGGGTGGTGTTGCAAACAAAGAAAATCTTCGATCAGGGAAGAAAAGCAATCAGGCTACAGCAGGAGAGTGCCTGAACAACACACCTTTAGTCATCGTCCTAAATGATAGATTCAATTCCAATTCATGTAATCCTTGCTGCAACCGGTGTCATCACGCTGCTGGAAGGTGGTGCCGCAGCCCTGTTTATGTGGATCACCCGAAACCCACTCAAGGCTGCCCTCTATGTGGTTATGGTGAACCTGTTCACCGTGCCGCTGGCACTGATCCTGACACCCACTCTCGTGGCAGGCCCCGCACCAGCCATACTGATCGGACTTGCCGCATCCGTTGTCATCGAAGCAACCATACTGGCAATACTCCTCAGGAAAAAACTCAAAGTGTACGAAACAGTAGCGCTCGTTCTCGCCCTGAACGTCTTCAGTACACTGGTAGGAATGATCTCGCTGATTACACTGCTCGCCCTGACAAATCCAGCCTGACGAAATATCAAACCGGCACATCAAACCGGCACATCAAACCGGCACATCAACCCACTAGATCATAAAAACAGCCCCTATACATTGCAAAGGAAAAATTATGGAAACACACCCACGAAAACGGATCAGGCTACATATCACCGGTAAGGTGCAAGGAGTAGGGTTTCGGTTTTTCACTCAGCGTTCAGCCTGCACCTTGGGACTTACCGGGTTCGTCAGGAATGAACCCGATGGCAGTGTGACCATAGAAGCGGAAGGGCCGGAAGGGCAGCTGTCGCAGTTTATCACACTGGTGAACAAAGGGCCCCAATGGGCGCACGTCGCCCACGTGGCGATGAACGAAATGGCACCGGAAAACGACAACGTTTTCACAGTGCACTAACCCATGCACACTACAGTAAGCCGATCAGCAACCAGCGTGAAACAGTGCCGCTGTTACTCCTTGACCCCGTAAAAACAACGCTTCGGAGAATGAACTTTCCCCTCTTTCACCAATGCCTTGATCCCTTTGTCAACCTCTTTCTTGTCGATACCCGCTGCCGTGGCAATCTCGCCCGCTTTCATAGGATCTGATGATTGTTGCAACGTCTGAAGTACTCTCTCTTTGGTGTCCATCTATATTCAGTTTTGAAGTTTGCTCTGACAAAGATACATTATCTTTGCACACCGAAAAAAACAAGCAAACACAACCCTAAAGGGATTGGCTGCAGATGATTAAACTGGAACCCGGGGAGAAGCATCCCTTTATTCGTCACTTCCTCTATTCACTCCTTGACGGTATCGTGCTGGGTATCTTCACCCTTAACGAGTTTATCTTTCTGACAGCCATGCAAGGCTCAAACTACTTGATGGGGTTCATTTTCACTTTCAGTGTAGGCGTCTTTGTGTTCCTGATCGTATTTAATGAGTTTATCCGACGAAATCCCGACAAGCGGAAAATGCTCCGAAGGACAGCCTTGTTCACAAGGCTTCCCATGATGATCATGATCTTTTTCCCGGTTTCTGCAACCGGGTATGAGCAAACCTCGCTCGTCCATTTTGTGTTTCTGGGCGTCTTTCTGATCTATTTTCTGGGCACCGTCTTTATCCACCCCACCACCAATGTGTTGCTACGAAACAGCTACTCACCCAAAAACTTCGGATACCTTTTTGGCATCGCCACCACCGGGCGTCACCTGATCATGCTCGTAGCGGCACTCTCATACGGAATGTTCCTCGACAAAAACCCCTACGGATTTGTATATGTGTACCCCGTGGCCGGAGTCCTAAGCATCTTAGGTCTCTTCCTGCTGAGTGGAATCACCCACATGCCGGTGTCACTCTACAGCCCCAGAAAGCCCTTTGGACCATCCGTGAAAGACTCCATCAGAAGAATGTGGATCATACTAAGGAAGAACAAACCCTATTTCGACTTTGAGGTGGGATTTATGCTGTACGGTTTTGCATTTATGTTGTCAATCAATGTGATACAAATTTATTATGTCGAAGTGCTTGAACTGAACAACCGAAGTGTTGCCTTCTACAGAAACGCTTACTACCTGCTGACGCTGTTTATGATGCCCTATTTTGGCAAGCTCATCGGAAGAATCGATCCAAGGAAATTTGCCGCGCTCACATTTGGTAGCATGTTTATGTACCTGCTGTTTATTGCACTTACACAGTATTTTCCCGCATACACGGAAGTGGCCGGGTATAAACTGTATTACATGATGATCCCTTACATACTTTTCCATGCGCTGTTTGCGGCCACCATGGGCCTTCTCTTCAGCATCGGATCTGCATATTTTTGTAAAAGTGAAGAAGTGGGTGATTATCAGGCTGTTCATCTCTCATTGACCGGCATCAGAGGGTGGATAGCTCCCATGTTGGGGATCTTTTTCTTTGATCTTTTCGGATTTACTGCTACCTTTAGCCTCTCAATGACCCTTTTGATGATCGCATCACTGCTTCAGGTGAGATCAATGAAACGGTTTCGAACAAAACAAAATAACTAAATGTTGAATATGGGTGAATTAAAAAAGATGATGATGCGTAGATTGTTTTTCACAGGATGTTTTCTTACACTGCTGCTTTTACACAACACGGTTTTCTCACAGGATGTACAGCTAACTTTTCATATTGAGGGTTTATCGGGGAAACCTGTTCTGATTGAGCATTATAGCAGAACGGCCAACAGGGTATTTCAGGGCAACACCGACGCTCAGGGGAGGCTTCAGGCCACTTTTACGCCCCCTGCTCACGGCTTTTACAAAGTAACACTGGATCGTGACAAAGGTGAGTTTTTCCTGGTATTGGGTCCTGATGATGAAATCGAGATACGTTCTACCTTAGACAACCTGATCGGCAATATGGAGGTGGTGGGTTCTGAGGAGAATGCAAGGCATCTTCAGGTGCGAGCAGTAGCAGACAGTTTACGATTTATCATGGCACATTTTGAGCAGGAGCATCGAAAGCTAAGCCGGAACGCTGAAGAGAATGCAGCCAGGTTGGAGGAGATTGTAAGGGTGTATTCTGCCTTGCAGGCGCAACGTGTCATGGCCATCAGACAGTTTATGGCCGAGAATCTCTCGTCGCTGTCGGTGCTCTTCTATACGCAAGAGGTGAAGATGGAGGATGAACCGGCTCTGTTTGATGCCATGATCAAGTCACTGACGGAGAGGTACCCTGATAATTTCTATGTGCAGGATTTGAAGAGGAAGGTTGAGGTAGACAGGGTGACACGGATAGGAGCCATTGCGCCCGATATCGCATTGCCCAACCCTGATGGTGACACCATCAGGTTGAGCTCTTTGCGGGGGAATATTGTGCTGCTCGATTTCTGGGCAGCGTGGTGTGGTCCCTGTCGACGCGAAAACCCACATCTGGTGCGCATCTACAACAAATACAAAGACCGTGGCTTTGAAATCTACGGCGTATCACTCGACCGTGATCGAAATACCTGGATCAGAGGCATTCAGGAGGATAAACTCACCTGGACACTGGTAAGTGACCTGAGCTATTTTAACAGTCCGCCAGCTCGACTCTACGGGGTTACCAGCATCCCTTACGCCATCTTGCTTGACCGTGAAGGGCGTATTGTGGCAAAAAGCGTAAGAGCCCACCAGCTGGAAGCGATGCTCGAAGAGATGCTGCAGAACGAATAACTCTTTGAACGAGATGAAACCTACTCAACAGAAGGGTAGTTGATCCGGGGTTCGGGAATCAGCTCCATCCCTAAATAGCGCCTGAAAAGTTGGATGATCGTTACCACATCTTTCTGGCAGTAGGTTACGATCCGCTTCAGGTCACGCAATTCCCAATAGACTGAATGCACCTCACTGCCGGCAATATCATCCTTTGGAGTGGGAATATCAAAAACAGCCGCCAGCAGCTCCAGCGTGGTATAGCTCTTGTAATCACCAAACTTCCATAACTCCATCGTGTCGTAGTGGTTGATCTCCCAGGGTTTCTTACCGGCTATGTTGAGTGCCGATGGCAAACGGATTGAGTTGATCAACATTCTTCGGCACAGATACGGAAAGTCGAACTCTTTGCCATTGTGGGCGCACAAATGGTGATCTGGCCCCGAGTAGCGCTGGCTCAGCAGTTCAGCAAATCCCGAAAGCAAAGCATATTCGTCATCACCATAAAACGACTTCAGCCGGATCGAACCATCCACTACGATTCCCACTGAAACACAAACCACTTTCCCAAACTCGGCATATATACCAGAGCGGGGAAACAACTCCTCCGGTGTTTGAGGCTCCTGTCCGGGAGCGTTCAACCGAGCCGACTTCTTGTCCCATAACAGCCGAAACCTCTCGGGCATCTCGCTATACGTTGGATATTCAGGTACAGTCTCTATGTCCAGAAACAAAATACTGTTGAGTTGCGCTTTGTCTAACATGGTTCATGTGGGTTTTGCTTCTGCGAAGATACCGGATATTTCTTTACTTTTACACCATGAATCCCCGGATTACCTCAACCCAAGTGACCGCAGCCACGGCAACAGGTAAACACCTGTTGGAAATGACATCAGCCGGAAAGGTTGCTGCGCTGTTGCTCCTGACGGCTTTGTTGATCCTGCTCTGCCTAACCGGCTGTCGCAAAGAGGAGGATGACTGGCCTCCGGAGATAGAGATATTTACTCCGAAAGAGCATGAGGTATATACCACCGGAGACTCCATTTTTGTCTCCGGAAGGGTGAAGGATGAAACCCAAATCGTCTCTGTGGTGGTGGTACTGACAGACCACCAGTTTATCATAAAAGACCACCAGGTGAACGTCTCGGTAGCGGGCAACCCGTTTGAGTTTGGCTTTTGGTACCAGCTCACCAACAGGCATTTACCTGATGGTGATTACAATATTCAGGTGAGGGCTTTTGATGGGGTAAACACGAAGTATAAATACAGGAAGATACGCCTGGTTCGTGGGCCACGAGACCTGCAGTCAGTGGTTGTGGTGACAAGAAATGGTGACCATTCTTTTTCCCTCTCTTCCATTGACACCTCATCACTTGACCTGGTACAGCAACGACAATGGATGCACGCCTATGCCGGTTCAGGAATCGTTGAACAGGAGAACCATATTATGGTATTGGGTCAACCCATTGGGGCATGTTATGCTGTGGATCTCAACAACTTTTTAACCAGGTTCCAGGTAACCTCAACAGGTGCACCCTCTGAGCATTACTATGAAAACCTGTTGGTTACCTATAACCGTTTTTATACCGGGCTGCTTGATGGTTACGTGAAGGGGTACAACCATGCAGGGAGTCAGCAGTTTGTGGCTGAGCTATCACATGGCCGCAAACCGGCGATGATGGCTATCCATGCTTCTCAATTCATGGTGATGGTGGAGAAGGAGGTGGTGGGTAACGGTGTCTGGCTTACCTCCACCTTCCTTGAGAGTGGTCTGCCATGGAGCTCCTACAAACTGCCCGATGGCTTTGAACCGGTTTCGATCATCACCCTGAACAACGACGAAGTGATGGTGGCAGGAAATTTCCATGGAGCCGGACGACTGGTGGTGTGGAATATTTATCAGAACAGCATCACCACTCCCTGGCAGCACATATCAGAAGTGTATGATGCCATCCGGTTCGGCTCAGCACGGTTCCTCCTCGCCACACAGGATGAAGTCTTGGTATACCAACTGCATCAGTCGCAACCAGTACCCTTTCTTCCACATCAGGGTGGGCGCCTGCTGAAAATGGATCCCGGCTCCCCAATACTCTATATTGGTAATTCGCAAAGCATTACTGCCTACCATACCGATAACCACCAGCAACTATGGCACCTCAACCTGCCCGAAACACTCGCTGACTTTCACCTCCATTATCAATGATCTCCGCCAGAATGATTCACCCCGGTTGCCATCGCCGGTTGCTACAAAGGGTCACCGCAATGTAAACGAAGAGAGAGCATGCATACAGCACAATCCATCATCACGGCCGACGGCAGCCACACGTTATATGTGCCACATCTGAACGAGCATTATCACAGTACAAGTGGGGCCATTGCCGAAGCACGTCATGTATATGTTGAGACAGGATATCTTTTTGCCAGGCAACACTTTAATCCGGTTTCTGTTCTGGAGGTGGGTTTTGGCACCGGGCTCAACTGTTTACTGACCATGCTTGAGGCGGAGGGTGACAACCTGGTGGTTCACTACACCGGTGTAGAGTTGTACCCACTGGATCAGGAGTTGTTAGAGGCACTCAACTATCCCCGGTGCCTTGCCCCGCACGATGCGTCAGTCTGGTGGAACCGAATCCACCGTGAAGCGGAGTGGAATGTGCCGCTCTCGTTTCCACATGGTGCATCATTGTTGAAATGGCATGGTGATATAATGGGTTTTCCTCTACCAGAGGCACCGTTTCACCTCGTCTGTTTCGATGCCTTTGCTCCTGAGGTGCAACCTGCTTTGTGGACTGCGGAGGCTTTTCGCAGGGTGGCTGACATGATGGTGAAGGGGGGCGTGCTGGTTACTTACTCCTCAAAAGGTGCGGTGCGCAGAGCAATGGAAATCGCAGGCTTTGACGTGCAAAAAGTGCCCGGGCCAGGAAAAAAACGGGAGATTGTGAGAGCCATAAAAAGGTAACTTTGCCGCATGACAACAACACAACACTTTACCATACGTGTATATGGCTTGCTGATCAATCGGTTGAATGAAATCCTGCTGGCGGATGAGTACTGGTTCGGGCAACCCATGACCAAGTTTCCCGGTGGCGGATTGATTCCGGGTGAGGGAACCATCGACTGCCTGAAAAGGGAGTTCCAAGAGGAGCTGGGCGTGGAGCCCGAAAAGATTCAACACTTCTACACCACAGACTTTTACCAGCCCACCGCACTGATTTCACCACCCCGACAGCTGATCAGCATCTACTACACAGTGGAGGTGCCAAACCATTCTGCCATACAGGTCGCTTCAAAACCTTTCGATTTCGAATATCGGGAGGGAGCAATGGCTTTCCGGTGGCTACCGCTTGACCAACTCACCCCGGAGCACCTCACCTTTCCAATCGACAAAATAGTGGCCGGCATGATCAAAAACGGTGAACACACCGGATAGGAAAGGGTTGCCGGTGAAAAGCGCGTTTGTTGATAAGTTGTGGCAGATTCATCCGAAGGATTTCATATCTTTGTCACATGGAAAACACCCCGCAAGCTACCGGTGTGCGTACAGTGCCTGTGCGTCGTACAGCGATTGATGCCGCTTTCACAGGCGGCAAGGTGCCACCCCAGGCATTGGACCTGGAAGAGGCCGTTCTGGGAGCCATTATGCTTGACAACAACGCCCTGAATTCGGTGATTGACATCATCAAACCCGAAATGTTCTACAAGGAGAGTCACGGGCGCATATTTAGCGCGATTATCTCCGTATTCCAGAAAAGTGAGCCGGTTGACCTGCTCACCGTATCCAGCCACCTCAAACACTCAGGAGAACTCGAACTGTGCGGAGGCCCTTTCTATCTGACACAGCTTACTGCACGTATTGCCTCGGCTGCCAATATCGAATTCTATGCGCGTATCATTGCACAAAAATATGTTCAACGTGAACTGATCCGCATCTCAAATGAAGTGATCCAGGATGCATTTGAAGACACTGTGGATGTGTTTGATTTGCTCGACCGTGCCGAAGCAAGTATGTATAACATCAGCCAGGCAAACCTGCGAAAAGGGATTCAGGAGATGCCCGATCTTGTTTCCGCAGCTGTGAGAGAGATCGAAGAGGCTCGTAAGCACGACGGGCACATCAGTGGCGTACCTACAGGGTTTACCCAACTCGACAACATCACCGCAGGGTGGCAAAAATCTGACCTGATTATCATTGCTGCCAGACCCGGTATGGGGAAAACAGCCTTCGTGCTCACGCTGGCCAGAAATGTGGCGGTTGACTACAAACGCCCCGTCGCCGTGTTCTCTCTCGAAATGTCATCCGTACAGCTTATTACACGTTTGATCGCCAGTGAATCAGAAATCGAAGCCGAAAAACTGCGCAAAGGCAAACTCGATGAAAACGAATGGAAGCAGCTCCATAGTAAGCTCAACCCGCTGATCGACGCCAAACTCTTCATTGACGATACTGCCGCCCTCTCTTCTTTTGAGTTGCGTACAAAAGCCCGGCGCCTCAAAGCCCAACACGATATTCAGTTGATTATCATCGACTACCTACAGCTTATGACGTTGGGAGGAGGGCAACAAGGGGGTGTCAAAAACATGAACCGGGAACAAGAGATCAGTACCATCTCCAGGTCTTTGAAATCACTTGCCAAAGAGCTGGATGTACCCATCATATGCCTGTCGCAGCTCAACCGTTCTGTTGAAACAAGAGGCGGTAACAAGAGACCCATGCTCTCTGACCTCCGTGAATCGGGTGCCATTGAGCAGGATGCCGATATGGTGCTCTTTATCTATCGACCAGAGTATTACAAAATAGAGGAGATCAATGGCGTGTCATCACGTGGACTCGCAGAGCTGATCATCGCAAAACACAGAAATGGTCGCCTGGAAGATGTGATGCTTAAATTCGTAAGTGACTTTGCCAGGTTTGAAAACGCTGATATATCGTTTGAGCAGGAGAGCACCTTCATGCAGCAACCCGGATCAATTACTCCGGGTGGCTCCTTCGATCAGCCATCATATACCACCCGCCCCTCAAAAATGAATGAGCCCGATGATCCGTTTGGTGACGATGAAGAACCTCCGTTCTGACCCATTACAACTATTTTGCTTTTTACACGTTATTATGATTGCCGATGGTATTTTCCCGCCGGTAACAGATGTATATAAACATGGTGAAACCAGTCAATAGAGTGATACAATGATGAAACGTTTTTTAATTACATTAACCATGCTGTTTTTGGCCTGCCAAACACTTTTTGGGGCCTATTTGTTAATACCGATGGATGATCGGCAACGAAACCATTTGAAGGCATATGGTGTTGCTTATCATGCCCTTACCCGTGATATTGAGGTGAGTTGGCTGCTTAACTACAGGGGGGGCAGCTTTATGTTTCAGCACAGCAGAACCATGGAGACTGAGTGCAATGTGCGTGGTGTCTCCTTTGAGATTATTGCCGATGTACAGGCGGCGGCCATACGTCAACATATTGCACAGCCGGAGATTAATATGCAGGATATAAGGCTTCACAAAGCGCCCCGTATTGCCGTTTACACTCCTGAGAACAGTCTCCCCTGGGATGATGCCGTAACCCTGGTGTTGACGTATGCTGAAATCCCTTATGATCCTATTTACGATGAGGAGGTGATGGCGGGGTTGTTGCCCACATACGACTGGCTGCACCTTCACCACGAAGACTTTACCGGGCAGTTCGGGAAGTTCTGGTTTAGCTACAGAAATTTCGACTGGTACAAACAGGAAGTACGGTACCAGGAAGGTCTTGCCAGGAAGCTTGGCTTCAGCAAGGTGTCTGAGCTGAAACTGGCCGTGGCCAAGAAAATCCGCGACTTTGTGGCGGGCGGTGGATACATGTTTGCCATGTGTTCCGCTCCGGATAGCTTTGACATTGCTTTGGCCGCAGATGGTGTCGATATCTGTGATGTGCCCTTCGATGGTGACCCAGTAGACCCCAATGCACAGAAAAAACTCAACTTCGCCAATACCTTCGCATTTCGCGATTTCACACTGATCACATCACCCTATCGTTATGAAAAATCCGATATAGACGTAACTACTACCAGGCCCAGAAACCTCACAAGAGAAACCGACTTCTTCAGCCTCTTCGAATTCTCTGCCAAATGGGATCCGGTACCCACGATGCTGACACAGAACCACGAAACCACCATCCATGGCTTAATGGGACAAACCACTGCTTTCAGAAGCAGCCTGATTAAAAGCAGTGTACTCATTATGGGAGAAAACAGAACGTTG
>SKPS01000179.1 GCA_007119395.1 Lentimicrobiaceae bacterium | reverse complement strand
CTCCATCTCAACATCCGTCACAAAACCATATTTGTAGTCCCCCGAGGTTACCTCGTCAAGAACTGTATGCATGTCTTCAGAAGCCATCGAATCCCTGTTTGATTAATGTTTTACAAAATTTTGTGCAAAGGTAACAAAATGGTACCGCAATATATGCACAGCAGAATAACAACATATACAGTGGTTTTGTTGCCGATCACACCAACAGAGGCAACACAATCTTTCGTCTGATTGTTCAACGGTTAATGAAACAAAGTGAAACGCCCCCGGTATGGTGAGGCAGCCGCATCACACCCAAACGTATATTCCTGCTCAGCGATCAGTTGGTGTTGATATGTTTCGAGCGCCCGGGAACCAACGGTGCAATGGTGTGCTTCAAGATGAGAATGGTGGCCTACTGGAAGTAGTGATCAACAAAAAACGCTCTGTATTTATCCAGGTCACGGTCTTTGAAGAAAATGGGATAGTTCTCTGATGAGATCACGAAAATGGCCATGTCACCCTCTCCGTCAGCGCCGGAGATAATATTCTGGGACACCAGTGCATTGTAGTAGGTCATCGCGTCTTTTCCATCGGTAAAAGAGCTGATGGTGATCATGTCATGATTGCTGGAAAGTACCGTAGAGGATAAGTTCAGGTTTTTCGGAGAAAACGATCTTCTGTTAAAATCCGACAGGGTGGCTTGTGCCCGGTTTGCATTGCCGAACTTGTTGTCGATGACAACCAGCACAAGGTGTCTTGTCTTGTCTTGAAAGCTGTAAATTGAATAATCGATCGACCCTGATGCTTCCAGCTTGTCTCCCGGTTGATCGGTTTGTTCAGGTTTGAGTAGTGTAAGCAGCTTTTGGGCATGATTGCTTTCAGGGGTGCCTTTGTAAGAAGCAACAGTGTGTTCAAGTGCATCGATGTATGCCTCTTTCCCTGAGGTTTTGCCCACGATCATGGCCTGCAGCAAACTGAGGCGCGGATGGATTTCTGAGAAGCTTCTTTCGTTCAGTGCCGAATCCACCTTTAACCTGGCGTCTTGCAGTTGCCCCCCTGAGTAGAGCGCAAAGGTTTGTTCATAGAAGCGGTTCCTGATATCGGTTTCCCTGGCCCTGTTGACTAAATAGTTGGGGTCAGCGAGGATCTTAGCGTATTCATGCTCAGGATACTCCTGGGTCAACTTGTTTTTGTATCGGGCAGCCAGGTCCTGAAACCCTACACGGTTATACACCTGGTGCAGCTGATAATACGCCGGCGGCACCATGTTGCCCTCAGGGAATCGTTTGACTTGCTTGGAAAATGATTCGATCGACTTATCATAATCAGACAATTCATGGAAGTAAATGTAACCCATATTATAAAGAGCCCTTTCAATGCTCAGATTGGACTCCTCAATGGCTTCAGGTGTCAAAGGGATGTTCTCAAGATAAAATTCGGGCTCCTTAAGACGGGCTGCTACCTGCTTCAGACTGTCTTGCCGTATGCTGTCCAGTCGCAACTCCTCTTCAGTAAGCAATACACCCCCTCTTCGGCTATGGATCCGCCACATATCCTCCAGCTTTCTGTCTCCCCATTTATTTCGAAATTCCGTATAACCAAAACTGCGTGTGGCCGGGTTGTCGAAATACCATTCACTGGTCTGTTGTTGCTGATGCTGCATGTTTCGTGTATGCGATTGCAATGACCCACCAAACTGCTGAAACTGCTGGTTTGAGCGCTCACGCTCCTTGGCTTCACGCTCCTTGCGCTCAATCTCAGCAATGATCCCGTTGATGATTCTCATGCGCTCACCCTCAGGCATCTTCGCCAATCGCTGTAAACTGTCTTGGGTCTGCACCAACATAATGTTGTTTACCAGTCGACTCAGAATGTCATGTCGCTTCATCAGCTTGTCGTAGTGAGGATAGTCGCGCTCAAGGTAGGTCACGGCACTGTCGTAATATGCCTGCGCATCTGCATAGTTCTCGTGCTTGAAACACAGATCTGCCAACAACAGTGAAGAGAGTGCTTTCTGGTTGGGATTGTTGTCTGCATTTGCCACTGAGTACCTCAGCTTATCCATAGCGATGGATTCATTGTTCTCCGCTATATACACCTCAGCCAACGCAAAGTAAATCTGATCCAGATAGTCCACGTTTTTTTCATCCCTGATCATTCTGTTGAGCTGACGCTTGATGGTTGAACCATCACCCCCTGCAACCATCGAATAGCAACGGGCATGGTTGATCCTTGCATTGAATGTCATCTCATAGTCGGGATTTCTGTTTGACACCCTCTTGTAATAATGGGATGCCTCTTCATACTGCTCCAGCTCATGGTATATCTGCGCCAGAATATACATCGCCCTGGTTTTAACACCCCTTCTCCAATTGACCCGTATGGCCTGCTTTAATGGAGTGATGGCCGCCTGTAAATTGCCCTGCTGAAGAAAAAAATCAGCACGTACCAACGGATAAAGGCGCCTGACTCTGTGTGGAGCCTCCTTCCTGTCAATACTTCGCTGTAACATGCCAAACAACGCCTCGTTGTCCTGATAACGGTTTAACTGATTGTTCGTTCGTATTTTCCATAACATGGCATCGTACCTCGTAGGCAGATCACTGAAACGGGCAATTACAAAATCAAAGGTTTGCCCTGCCTGCTCGTACTCCATCTTGTAAAAATGAGCCTTGCCAATCAACATCCAGCAGTTGTCGATCATCCGGTTACGCTCCTTGCCCCGGATGTACATGGAACGCTTCTGAATCTGTGTGCCAGCCTTGCGAATGGCAACATCCATGTAACTGTTGGCAGAAGATGCAACCGTTTGGTCGCCATATTTGAATACCGGCAATACCATCGTGTAGTCATCTTCATGCCGGCTCTCTACCATTACAACACCCTCTTTGAAGCTCTCAAGCCCGTTAAAGTAACCATTGTAACGTGTAGTCATGGCATTGAAGTTCCTGTTGAGCCATGCATCTTTGTCTGTGGCACACCCTGTAACCAACAACAACAGCAGAAACACAGGAACCACAATGCCACCAAATCCCTTGTTCGGTGTATGTGGCATATTGCTAGTATTCATCCTTTTCCTGAAAATCACAATTCTTTATCAAATAAACTTATAAGAGGCAAAAATATTGTTTTTAGACGACATGTATTGAACCTTTTTATCGGATTGGTGTACCCTGAGGTACGATTCACCAAAACCAACCTATAACAGATATGAACAAACAAACTTTGTGGATCCTTGTATTCACCATGCTTTTCCCATCAGGCCTGAAGGCACAGGTGATGGGTAATTTTCAGTACCGCACACAACAAACCTTCCGTCAACCGGAAGTGCAACAGTCGGATCGACGCCCTGTTACCAATGCACGCATTGCGAACAACCATGAGATCACTATCACTGTGAATGGTCTGGCCAACCTGCTGGCCACCGATTATGTGGCGGTGTTCAACGTGGTACAGGTTGCACCGGGGATGGTTGAAGCACTGGAGCTGATGAACAACCGTATTGACACTTTCAAGCAGCACTTGCAGAAAAGAGGAACTGCTGTACAAGCTTTTCATGTTGACATGATCTCATTTGTGCCACGCTATGATGTCAGGAAAGAGCGCCGACTCTTCAGCACACACTACAACGAAATACCCGACGGTTTCGAGTTGCAGCAGAACATTTCAGTGAGGTACAGCAACTCTTCTGAGTTGAGTGCCATCATGATCGCTGCTGCCGCAGCTGAGATCTATGACCTGGTGAAGGTTGACTACTTCGTTGACAATATCCAACACTATATCGACTCCCTCAGGGAGGGGTGCCTTGATGCGGTGTTGGCACGTGAGCAGTCAATGAACAGGCTGGGCTTACGACTTGACACGCTGCGAAAGGTGGTGGCAGAAGAGTTTACCACCATCTATCCACCCGGCAGGTACTTCTCCTACCAGGCTTTTGCACGCTCCTCACTGGCTGCAGCATTGGCCAAACCGCGGGCTCGTGGAACGGAAGAGCGAGAAGTGACCATGGAACCCGTTGACAGAACAGTTTCCCGGTTCTACCAACAAGTGCACTACGACTACTACGACCAGATTCACAACCCTGTGATCGGAGAACCGTTGATACAGGTGTCGTACACCGTGACCGTAAAATATTTCTTACGGAATGACCCGCCTCCCCCGGGCAACAGATACTTTATGATCACTCCCGGTGGTGATCTCCGACAGATCGACCCGAGATAACACTGAAAGGATGTGGGAATGTGGGGATGTGGGGATGTGGGGGGCTTAAATCTTGGTTCGGATAATGGCGTCGTTG
>SKPS01000246.1 GCA_007119395.1 Lentimicrobiaceae bacterium | reverse complement strand
TGCTGTCCCATGGCAACAGAAACAGCTTCATTCTTCACAGCAAACGTACCCCCAAACCCGCAACAGGTCTCACTCTCTTCCATCTCCAGCAACTCCAACCCTTTGACATTGGAGAGCAGAACCCTTGGCTCCTCTTTGATGCCGTATTCGCGTAAGGCCGAACACGCGTCATGCCATGTAACTCGATGGGGAAAGACAGCGCCAACATCCGTTACCTTCAGCACGTTGACAAGAAAATCACTCACCTCATACATTTGCCGTTGCAATTGCTTGTATTGCAAATGCAGGGATGAGTTGTAGAAGAAATCGGGGTAGTAATTGCGCACCATACCTGCACATGAGGCAGATGGTGTTACCACTGGCCTGTCGCCGGTCAGCTCTCTGACCAATTTCTCGCCCAAAGCCCGCGACTCCTTCCAGTAACCGCTGTTAAACGCCATCTGCCCACAACAAGTCTGCTCTTTGTTGTAATGAACCTCGTGCCCTAAACGCTCCAGCAAACCAACCAGATTCATTGCTGTTGAGGGATACAACTGATCCACAAAACATGGAATAAATATCTCAACCTGCATATATCACGTTTTATGGCCCAAAGGTATACATTCTGCATTAATATCGTATCTCCACAATCGAAGTATCTCCGGGTGGAACGAAATAGTAAATATTGGTATCAACTGAAATACCGCTGCGAATCAACCTGCAACTGGCAAAATGTCGCAACTGACCAATTTGCCCTCCTCCCCAGGTCGTATGAATCCAAGGCATAATGGTGTCAGTAGGACCAACAAAAACAGGCAGTGGACCCTGGTTGATCCCAATCCCATGAACATATATCAATGTATCATCAAAAAAATTCTTGCTATTGATAAAACGAGGAGTGACCCAGGAAAATGCAACCAAACGATAGTCGAGCACTTGTTTTTCTTGGTAAAGCACTCTCGGAGAAGGGGCATTATCGACATACCATGTCTGATTGAACCCTTCTATCTCCAGGTAATATTCTCCCTCTTTTTCCAGCTCAAACTCCATGGAGAACCTCCCCTGCGCATTGACCGTTACAGAGTGCAGCGGCACGCGGTAGGATGACCACGGCTTGTAGTATCTCTGCTCCATCAGGCAGATCACCGGTGGGTCGCCGGGGTCAAATTCAACCTTTTTATCGGACTCCCATACAAGCAACTCCCCCTCAATGGTGCACACCATCCGGTCGGGCAGCTCATCCGATTTCTTACAGCTCCATCCGGGGAGCAACACAACAAGCAACAACAAAAGTGTTCCCACAGCGGAAACCGTTCCAAAATGCAATAAGGGTTCTCTTTGTTTCATGTTGATTGCATATTAAATATTGACATGATTCACACAACCAGGTCATTGGCTAGTACCGTATCTCCACAATCGAAGTATCTCCCGGAGGTACGAAAAAGTATATGTTGGTGTCACGTGCCAGACCGCTGCGAATCAATTGACCAGACACAAAGTGCCTCGTGTTTTTTATGGCACTTCCTCCCCATGTCTGATGGATCCAAGGCATGGTTGTATCTGTTTCCCCAACAAGAACCAACAACGGCCAAGTTTGCTGACCTATTCCAGAAACGTATGAGAAAGTATCTCCCGGCAAATTAACTTCATTAATAAATCTTGGGATTGCCCAAGACTTAGCAACTAACCTATAATCTATCGATTGCTTTTTCTGATATAACAATTCAGGTGACGGAGCCATATCATAGTAAAGGTTTTCATTGAACCCTTCTATCTCCAGGTAATATTCTCCCTCTTTTTCCAGCTCAAACTCCATGGAGAACCTCCCCTGCGCATTGACCGTTACAGAGTGCAGCGGCACGCGGTAGGGTGACCACGGCTTGTAGTATCTCTGCTCCATCAGGTAGATCACCGGTGGGTCGTCGGGGTCAAATTCAACCTTTTTATCGGACTCCCACACCAGCAACTCCCCTTCAATGGTGCATACCATCCGGTCGGGCAGCTCATCCGATTTCTTACAGCTCCATCCGAGGAGCAACATTACGCAAAGAACAATTTGTAGTGGTTTCATGATGTTGGTTTTTTATGGGTTAAAAATAGATAATAATCCGGCAGGGTGTATACCCCTGCCGGATGTTTTTTTCATTGTTGGTTAATCATTATTTTATGGAATGAAACGTCATCAGGTGTTCGTACTTTCAGCACATAGACACCTCGTGGCAATGGAGGCAGATCCAAACCGGCACGGGCTCCAACCATCTGACGGGTCAGGTGCATCAGGCTTCTTCCGGAAGGGTCTGTCAGTTCAGCCTCGAAATATGGCACGTTTTGAGTAAACTCTACTACCACCCGACGGTTGGCAGGGTTTGGGTACACCTTTTTCACGTTAAGGTTGCGGCTTGTGTATTGCGGAACGTACTCACCATACAGCGGCATAAAAGGTCTTCTGCGCGCATTGTTCAGGTGCAGACTGCAGGAGTCCATTTCATGATGAAAGGCTGATTGGTCGAGGCTGTCTTTGAGCAGCAGTTGTTCTACTTCACAAACACACCGCCAGTACTCAGCATCACTGATCAGGGGGGTGCCTGAAAAGAGTTGACGGTTTTCGAGGATTGCGAGTGCGTGGTCATAGTGTTCAGCGACTCTGTACATTTGGGCTTTCATCAGCGCATACCTCGCCTCCATTTCGGCAGCATACAACTCCATGGCGTCAACATCATCTACTTTCTCCTGCACCCTCTGTGCGATCATATCGACGTATTCATCAACCGATTCTCCGTTCAATCCCCGGGCCGGGTTGATCAATCCCAGTTCAATCGCATTCCCCAGGGCGAGGGTCATCAGATGAAGTGCGTAATCGGCTCCTTGCTGTTCTGATTCATTCAATGAAATTGGCAGGTTCAGCAGCAGATCCGACAGTGCGGCAATGGCAGCCGTATCGTTGCCGGTATATTCATCACAACTCACCATGGAGGCAGCATGGTACAGAGCATAGGTAAAGAGGTGGTTGTGGTACTTTCCACCCTGGATCACTGATGCACCATGCAGGTCCATAATCGGGGCGATCAGGTGCTCATTCAGCGACGGTTGCAGGTGTGTGCAGGCTGTCAGACCATAATGCACCATATTGTCGATAAACAACGGAAACGACATGGGTGTTTCGGTTATGGGGTGTTGGATATACAGGTGCACCGGAATGGCGTTGAACAGCACGGGCATGTGGTTTCCCGAGAGATCAAACACAGGCAGTGGGGTGTTCAGCTCGAAATATAGGTTTGGCAACAGTTCTCCGATGACGTAATGGTTGTTTCCTGAGAAGAGGAGGTGGCCGTTGTACAGATCAAGTTCCAACGCTCTGTCGAGGGCCAGACCAATGTAGTTGCCTGTAAAGCGGTTTTTCGATTGATTGCCGAGTAGTATCCGGGCGTTGTGCCGTGCAAACAGGCCGGCATGGGTGTTGTTTGTAAACTCCGAGCATTGGGCCTGCAAAGTGCCATCAGACATGATCACGCCATCGTGGTTATTCTCAATGACAGATCCTCTGATCAACAGACCGGATGTCAGCTGCCCGGAAAAGTGGATCCCTGCATTACCATTCCCTGAAAAATGGCTCCTTTCAACTTTTGAATAGCCGGACATGTTCTCAGCAAACCATCCATTCTGGTGGTTGTTATAAAAACCGGTGTTCAACAGCTGCACCTTTTCGTCTACTGTATGAAGCCCCGTTATGTTGTTGCGAAACACACATCCATCGAGAATCATGGGGCTCCCACCTACGGAGAGATTCCCTTTTAAGCCAGTCTCACCATGCGTAAATGAACTATTCCTGAACACCATCCCTTTCTGTCCATAAACAACCAGGGCTCCGTAAAAGGTTGCCGTATCTTCGGCCCTTACCCACACATTCTCAAGGTGGATGGGTGATGTTACAAACAGGGATACATTTTCTTCAAGGGTTACCCCACCTTGATGGATGGTAACGGGCAGGTTGTGAGGAAACCAGGTGTCAGAAGCGATCTGCAGCTTTCGGTCTGATGGCCCGGCTCCCAGCAACTCTATACCGGCCTGGCTACCAACTGAGAAGTAGCTCTGGTAATTGGTGGCTGTCATCGGGGCATTGTAACGGATGTATCCCGGGCCGTTTACGGAGAGCTGCGCTCCATCTACCAACACCAACCTACCCTGAATCTCCAAAACCGATTCCTGGTGGTGCAACACCACGTTGGCGCCGGGATGGACAATCAGTGTGGCTCCGTCAGCAATCACCAAGCGACTCTCCCCATGCAGGTCAAGCATCGACC
>SKPS01000082.1 GCA_007119395.1 Lentimicrobiaceae bacterium | reverse complement strand
ATTGCCTAGCAGTGCTATTATTTCCGATGGAACTAATAACATGACTATTGACAACTTCGTTCATAACGCTGATGAAGAATTAAATGGTACAACGGAAACCTTCCAGGTGGGTGCTACTTTAAATCTAGCTGCCGGACAAGCTACTGGTCTGTATGAAGGAACATTTGATGTGACCGTTGACTACAACTAAAACATCCCAACCAAAGACCTATAAGGGCGGCCCTGCGGGGGCGCCCTTTTTCAGGTAGAGAGGCAGGATTCAACAGTATTACAGAAACAAATCACCCCATCACAACAGATCAAAACGTTACACCATGAAGTCGCACAACATCATTCTGGTTCTGGTCATGTGGTTTTCTATCCACGGCATAGCTACCCCCCAGGCGAGCGTTACTTCACAGGCTTTTGCCGAGGTGGTGGAGGCGTTGGCAGCTCAGGAGACACAGCAGTTACATTTTGGGCGTTTTTCGCCTGAGGCGAGCGGTGGACAGGTGGTGGTGACCCCGGATGGAAACCGTATTGCGCAGGGGAGTGTAGTACTCGCCTCCGGAGGATTTGCACCGGGACTATTTACCGTTACAGGTGCCCCACTGGCCAACTTCGTGATACAACTCCCCGAAGTACCGGCCGTCCTGACACACCAAGAGTCAAACAATACAATGGTGGTAGACAACTGGACCTCAGATCCACCCGCCGATAACGAAACCAGCACACAAGCCAACGGAGCCCAACGGATCAGTATCGGAGCAACCCTCAACGTAGGGAACCTGCAAGACAACCCCGTGGGAGTCTACACAGGAAGCTTCCAGATCACCTTCGCTTACAACTGATAAGATAGAATATTATCATGCCCTTATAAACTGGGGAAGAAAAGAAAACACATTCTGCAAAGCAGCCCCATACGGCTGCTTTTTTGTGAAACATTGGAATATCACAACCAGTGCAACAAAAAAAGGAACCATCCGTATATCATTCAGAACAAATTATGGTGTAACTTTGGGGTCTCTGAACCCCGGATGAGACATCCGATAAAATCAACGATGATGAAAAACAAGTGGACAACTTCTCTTTTTACCGTATCGCAGCGCATAGGCATTGTATGGATGGCAGTCCTGTTTTTTGCGCCCTTGGTGGTTGAAGCGCAGGGAGACCTGATGATCACACCGCGGCGCATTGTATTTGAAGGGAACCGTGACCGTCAGGAGATCACTTTGGCCAACACAGGCAACGACACGGCACGTTATACGGTCTCTTTCGTTCAGTACCGCATGAACGAGGATGGCTCATTTACGCAGATAACGGAACCCGATCCCGGGCAGCTGTTTGCTGACCCCTACCTGCGTTACTTCCCCCGCACCGTTACACTGGCACCACGTGAGTCGCAGGTGTTGCGGATGCAGCTTCGCAGGCGCCCCGACATGCAACCAGGCGAGTACCGTTCACATATGTATTTCCGTGCAGTGCCCGAAGAGCGAGCACTGGGTGAAGAGGACCTGATAGAAGACACCACCGCCATCGGCATTAGGCTCACCCCCATCTTCGGCATCACCATCCCGGTGATTGTCAGAATCGGAGAGGTGAACGTCTCTGTTCAACTCTCCAACCTCAAGGTAAGTCAGCGTGAGGATGGTACCCAATGGCTCAGCCTCACCTTCGGCAGGGAGGGGAACAGGTCGGTGTATGGAGACCTGATCGTAGAACATACCAAGCCCGGTAAGGAGCCTGTGCAGGTAGGCATCGTGCGTGGCATCGCCGTATACACCCCCAACACCCTACGAAACTTCTCATTACAACTCAGGCCACCAGAAGGGGTGAATCTCTCCTCAGGCAAGCTCACCGTTCGGTATATCAGTGGCAGTGAAGCGAGCCCGGAGGTGTTCGCAACATCAGAATTATCGCTTTAATCAATATATGAAGATCACCAGCTGCCAATACACCATATCTTTTCTGCAAGCAGGAACCCTTGTCAGGGTGTTGCTGTTTGCAGGCATCTTTATTTGCTTGGCGCCAACGGTGTCATCCCAAACCACTCCATTCCCCCCTCCAAGACAAATACAGGTGTTTAATGCGCAGGGGCTCAGCTTCGGCAGTTTCTATACAGGGGGAACTGGTGGCACAGTGATGGTGAGCCCCACAGGTGTGAGAACATCTACCGGAAGTGTGGTACTGGTGGGTGGAATGACACAGGCCGCCATGTTTATTGTAGAGCTGCTGCCGGGTCGGCTGGTCAACATCATGCTGGGATCCGATGTTACCCTCAACAGAGTGGGCGGAGGCGGTAGCATGATCATGTCTATTGGCCCCACCGACAAAGGCACCTCGTTCGTTACCAGTGGTGGACACCCCTTCAGAAATCCGGTGATGGTGGGTGGAACGCTCTTCGTTGGAAACAACTCATCCAATCCTCCCGGAAACTATGAAGGGAACTTTTCGGTAACCTTCATTCAGGAGTAAACACGGTGGGCAGTACATGATGAAGATTGGCAACCAGTTCCCACAACAACACAACATAAGATGCGTCATCTGAGTGGAATCATTTTTTTGTTTACACTACTCCTGGCACAATTCCAGCCCTTACATGCCATCGATTCTTCATCCGAAGATTTCGAAGAGGTGCTGGTGTTTGTCAGGGTGCAAGGTGTAGGCGGGTTCGACATCAATGCGATCTACGGTTACGAGACAGACAAGCTGTATCTCCCTGTTACAGATCTTTTTAATTTTTTAAAGATACGTGTTGAGCCGGAGCAGCATTTCCTGAAGGTGAGCGGCTTTTTCATTGATGAGAACCGCACGTATGAGATAGACCATCCGTCAAGAACCATCACCATCGATGGGCGCACTCTTCAATTTGGTACGGATGACATGGTACGAACGGAGACCGGGTTGTATCTGTATACCGGTATCTTTGGCAGAGCTTTTGGCCTGCATTCCCGTTTCCATTTTCGCTCAATGTCTGTGGATATCAGAACAGACCTGGAGCTACCGGCCATCAGGGAGATGCGTTTGGCTCAATTGAGGCGCAATCTGGAGCAGTTAAGGGGTGAAGTGGTGGCTGATACTACGTTGGAGAGGAGTTATCACCTCTTCCGTATGGGGATGCTCGACTGGGCATTCTCTTCAACCCAGGTCACCCAACAGACCACAGACAACAGGATCTCATTGGGGCTCGGCACGGAGTTGCTGGCTGGTGAAACCAACCTCTTTCTGAACTATTCAAGCCGGGATGGTTTCAACATGAGAAACCAGCAGTACCAATGGCGCTTTGTGAACAATGATCTCAGGGCATTGCGTCAGGTGCGTGTAGGCAAGGTGGGGCCAGGCTCTATCTCCTCCATTTTCGAACCACTGCACGGTATTACCATTACCAACGCAGCCACCACCTTCAGAAGATCGTTCGGTGAATACACCCTGAGTGATCACACCGAGCCGGGCTGGACCGTTGAGCTCTACGTGAACAACGTGCTGGTAGCCTACCAGGTAGCAGACGCCTCAGGATATTACAGCTTTGATGTGCCATTGGTATATGGCGCTTCACAGGTGATGCTGAAGTTTTATGGCCCATATGGGGAGGAGCGGGTGAGAGAACAGTTTCTAAACATCCCCTTCCATTTCCTCCCCAAAGGAGAAGTAGAGTACACGGTGACTGCCGGACTGTTGCAGGATACGTTGCATAGCAGATACGCCAGGGCAGCGGCAGGGGTTGGTGTGACCCGTTTCCTTACGCTGGGTGGTGGTATAGAGTATCTTACCTCCATCCCGGGCAGAACCGACATCCCATTCACCAACATATCGTTAGCACCATTGAACAACCTGCTCCTCCACGGAGAATACGCGCATGGTGTCAATACTAAGGCACTGCTGAGCTATCGACTGCCCAACAACATCATGCTGGAGCTCAACTACGTGAACTATGCTGAAGAGCAAAAAGCGATCCGGTTCAACTACCTTGAAGAGCGTAGAGCCATGTTAAATCTCCCTTTCAGCACCAAATGGCTAAGGGGATCGGCCCGTTTGGCCTACCGCCAAAATGTATATGAATCGCTCAACTTCAATACTGTGGATGCCACCTTCTCAACCAGCTTCGGACCAGTGAGCTCCAACATCAGCACCTACGCCACTTGGGTTACAGAGAGGGATCCCTACATCTATTCCAACCTCACACTTGGGATCAGATTGTGGCGAAGCGTGATGGTAAGACCCTCAATCCAGTACGATTTCACCCAACAGGAACTGGTATCCTATAAGGTGGATATTGAACACCGCTTCCGGCGAACAGCCAACCT
>SKPS01000273.1 GCA_007119395.1 Lentimicrobiaceae bacterium | reverse complement strand
GCAAATAGCCACATGAAAGGATTTGGAAGGTGCCGGACGGCCTGACGCTTACAGGCTGCATGCCTATAACAAATGGGGTATCAGCACAGGTAGCAAAGTGTTGACCGGACTCATACCGTATTTTGGCCGGGATGTCATGCTCGTTGAGCGGTTGGGGTGGTCCGATCGGAGGAAAGGGGTCTCCGGAGAACCACCAGGCAGGAGGGTGATCATACAGCAGACTCACCTCATAAAGGGCTCCTGTACCTGCCGGCATAATGTCCCCCTTCACATTGTTGCCAAACTGAAAATGGTTGACACCGTTCAGGTAATAAAAGCCGAGCAAAAACCCTGTGTTCGTCACCTCATTCCCGACAAAATTCACGCTGTCGGTAGCGGGGTTGTCGTTCATAAAAATCCCGTATAGTTCGGCCCTGTTCCTGAAAAAGGTGTTGTGATGACCATTTTTACCGTGCGAGTCATCGATCACGATATTTTGGACGATATTCCCTTCGAACAGGTTGAGGTAAGGGTAATTACCATGCAGGGCGATGTCACCGGCTGAGTTGGCCGGCAGCACAGGGTCTGTCCAGAAGGGTTCAGTGGAGTAGTTGTAGGCCAGCACATTTCCATTGGCACCCGATTGCAGCAGCATGGCATGCCTGAGCTTCCGGAAGATATTGTTCACAACCAGACAGCTGCCACTGGTGGCGTGCAGGCACACGCCATAGCCATTGCCACCGGTACCATAGTTATGTGCTTCAGAGAAGTAGCTGTTGCTGATGGTAATGTGCGATGAACGGCGGATGTCGATGTGTGCGAAGTTACCCAGACGGCTCTCCACTCCATGCACCCTGCAGTTGTATGCATAATGGAACCAAATATTGGCGGTTGATGACCCTGTGGAGTCGAGACGTTGTATGGTGAGGCATTCGATGCTGACCCCTTGTCGTGGTTGCACCCTTCTGATCCGCGGGTTGAGGGTATCGCTGTAATCAAGCCTGAGAGGACATCTCAGGTAGAGGGTTTTACCAACCACTGAGTCTACCACTACGAGCTGTCCGAGGGTGTTCATAGCCCATGCCGAAGTCATGTGCACGTGCCCGTCCTGAAGGATCTCAGCCAGGTCACCGGGAGCAAATGGCAAGGTGTCAGACAAGGCAATCTGTGTGCTGTTTTTCTGATAGCCCGACGCAATGGGTGTAAAAGCACCCGGCGCGGAGCCTGCCACCTGGATGGCGTGGCTGTTTTCGCCCACATTGAACAACAGCGTGGTGCTTCCGGCGCCGCTGCCACGGAGAATGACACTGTCGGGCAAGTGGAGTGTACCCATAATGAGGTACTCGCCGGGTGGGAACAACAAGATGCCCGGCGACCCACCCAATGAAGCCAGCGCGGATGAAACAGCGGCAAAATCATCCGATATGCCATCCCCTACCGCACCCATCGTGGTGACATCCACCACAGGGCCCGGAAAGGAGAATTGCGACACAGCGCCTGCATCGCGCCAATGGGTTGTGCGGTGCGCCGGAATGGTGCTGCCATCAACATGCAACAGCGGCGAGAAACAAAGGATCGGCACCAACAGCACCCATCGGTACAAAACAAAAACGGTAACGCGCATCTTCATACCTGTTTATGCAAAGATACGCATGATTTGTGAATAGGTATAACCGATCATGGGGGCGGTATGCTCCGGTGTATTTATGCAATACTTTTTTAACCACAGAGTTCACCATGGTTTCGCCGAGGTCTCAAAGAGGCGTTTGGCCAAAGGCACAACCAAAGAGAAAAGTTTAGGATGTTGAGGACGTTGAGGATGTTTAGGGGGGTAAGGGGGGGGCGATTTCACGATTGGACGATTGAACGATTAAACTTCCTCGAAGCAGGGTATGTGCCTATTCTTCCGTTTCAATTCCATTTGCCGTCATCAGCAGAAAATCCAGACTTTTACCGTAATCCAGCTCCTGATAGTCAAGTCCAAGCTTCCTTATGTTCTTGTAATAGTCATTGATGTTTTTGTGATAGTTTTTCTCAAGCTGCACGGCGACAGCTTTTTGACCCATTTTTTGTAACAAAAACCACTTCTCAAGCAATCTTGCGGTTCGTCCGTTGCCGTCCTGAAATGGATGAATTTTCACGAACACAAGATGAATGAAGGCTGCATAATAAAAAATCTCATACGGGTCTAATTCTCTGGCCAGGAGCAGGTCAATATCGGCAAAAAGCTTTTCAATCTCTGTTTTCACCATGATTGGTTCTGCGGCAACATATTCAATCTGATCATCGCTGTTAATCACGAACATTGGATTTGTCCGCAGTGACCCTTGCTGGCTTTCTGGCAGAATGTTGGAAGTTATGATGGCATGTGCTTTCCGGACGTTTTTCAAGCTTATTTCATTGTAGTCAATAAAGTCATAAGCTGCATATAAATCATCCGCTTTCTGAGTGTAGTCTGGTTTAAATTGAACACCCATGAATTTATGTTTGAAGAAACTATCAAATTCGATCTCCTCTCCTTCTATCCGTGATGAGTAAACAGATGATACAGATTTATAAAACTCGAAATAGTCAACGGGCATGTCCAGCTTTTTAATCTTATCAAGCTTTTCCTGAGGAGATTCCGTTAACGCTTCTCTATATTGGTCAAGCAATTCAGAAGTAAGTATTTTAAAATCCATGTAGTATCATTTTTTTAAAAGATAGTAGATTTGATGTGGTTTCAATGGTGGGGCGGTAATTGTGGGTTCTTGTTTAACGGTTCCCCGGTTAACGTGGTGTAAAAATATGCAATGTTTCTTATTCTGCAATACTTTTCTTTACCACAGAGTTCACCATGGTTTCGCCGAGGTCTCAAAGAGGCGTTTGGCCAAAGGCACAACCAATTTTAATGTGAGAAAAGCTTAGATCGTATGTGTAGGACGTTGAGGGTGTTTAGGTTGTTGGTTTAAGGGTTGTGGGGTGATGCTTTTATACCACTTAGGTCATGAAGGGCACTGAGGGGCACTGAGGGGCACTTAGATATGGGTTTGGCATTATGAGCATAGAGCATCCTCTTTGCGGTCTTTGCGAATCCCTTGCGAACCTTGCGTTTAAAAAGACATCTGCAAAAACATCAAAAAAAACACTTAAACGCAAAGGGCGCAATGAAGCCGCAATGGACGCAAAAGCCAGGTGGTAAAGAGCTCCGGAGAGCTGTGATTTTCTCTTTAGTGTTTTGAATTGGTGCACTTTTAAGGCTATTCAATAGAGTGCAAAATCTGTTAGTTTGTAATTAGTATTTCGCCCACCTTCTTTGGTTTCTTTCAATATGCCTTTTGCTACCAAATCTTTTATGTCACGTAATGCAGTGTCTGTAGACACTTTGGTGATCTTTGCCCACTTTGAAGTTTGCAGTTTTCCATCGAATCCCTCAATCAACTTGTTTAAAATGATGCGTTGTCTTTCATTAATTTCGGTATTTTCGTGCAGCTTCCAGAATTCAGCTTTTCTTAAAACAGCTTTTGTCGTGTTTTCAGAGGCAAGCATTGCGTTTTTCAGACATTGCAAAAACCATTCAAGCCATTCAGTTATGTCGCCTGTACTGTGTTGCACTTTTTGCAGCACTTCATAATAACGTTTACGTTCCACTAAAATTTGACTTGACATACTGTAAAAACGCTCACCACTTCTTTCTGCTCGTGCAAGCAACATATCGGTTATGGCTCGACCAATTCGTCCGTTTCCGTCATCAAATGGGTGAATGATAATAAACCAAAAGTGGGCAATACCTGCTTTGATTACATAATCAAGTTGGTCATCATGGTTGAACCAATCCAAAAACTTGTTCATTTCAGATTTCACAAACTTCTGTTTTACTGCTTCATAGTGTATTTTTTCTTTCCCCATTGCTCCCGACACTACTTGCATGTCGCCTGTCCGGTATTGGCCTGCCTCTATTTCATAAGGTCCACTATATCCTGTAGGGAAAAGTGCTGCATGCCAACCAAACAAACGTCTTTCTGTCAAAGGCAAAGTGTAGCGTTGCGTGGCATCTAACATCATTTCAACCACTCCCTCTATATGGCGACTGCTTGGTACAAGTCCAGCGGTATTAATCCCTAATCGTCTTGCAATAGAAGAGCGAACCTGATCGTAGTTAAGCAATTCGCCTTCAATTTCGCTTGACTTCACAACATCCAACGTAAGAGCTTTTAGGGTAGCCTCTTCTTTAGCTGAAAAACCTAAAGCATTCATTTGCCCAATGATTTTACCCTGCATTAGCTTTACTTCACCAAACACAGCATTTATTGCCTTTTCGTTCCAGGAAAAAT
>SKPS01000177.1 GCA_007119395.1 Lentimicrobiaceae bacterium | reverse complement strand
TCCCCACATCCTCACATCCCCACATCCCCACATCCCCACATCCCCACATCCCCACATCCTCACATCCTCACATCCCCACATCCTCACATCCCCACATCCTCCCCATCTCCTTATAGTGCAACAGATGCACACCTTTTAGCTTACGGCCAACGGCAGCCACCATCGCCTTTGCCACCGTTTCCGCCGGTATTGGCTTTAGCCGGCCCGGCATAAGGAACGATACCAACGGCATCACCCATTGCGCCACCTTCTCAGCCGGCCTCGACTCCGCACGGTCGCCAAGCAGCAGCGATGGCCTCATGATTATAAAAGTATCAAACCCCATCGCCTTGATGGTGTCTTCAGCTTCACCTTTAAGCCTCAGGTAGAAACTCTTGCTGCCGGAATCAGCCCCCACCGAAGAGACCAATACAAACTGTTTGCAACCACTCTCCAGTGCAAAACGCGCTGCATTCACCGGAATGTCCACGTCAACCTTTCGGTATAATGTACGGTTGCCCCCCACCTTCCGGGTGGTGGTACCTACAGCACAGAAGACCACATCACTGTCTGATAACTCGCGTCGGAAGGCCTCCTCGTCTTCAAAATCAATCACCGAAACCGTCACACGCTCATCCGACCACGATAAAGGTCGCCGAACCAGCAGCTTCACCCGGTCGTATGAAGAATCCTCCAAAAGAAGCCGGGTCAAATGACCCCCGATCAATCCTGTGGCTCCAATGATCGTGGCACGCTTATGCTGAATGGGTTCGCTGTGGGTTTCTGTTGACATATCGGATCAAGTTCTGGTGTTGTTAAGATCAAAGTGCAATGCTGTAAAAGTTTTCTGACAGCCACACTTTGTTTGATTGCCTGCCTGTTGAACACCCAATCCCCGTTGAATGTTTAATGGCTCTTATCCATTTGTGTTCAGTCAGGCTTCACCATGAATGTTTTGCTGAATTAAAGGGTTTTTAATTGCTCAATGAAGTCTGCCACCCTGAGGTTACACCCCCTGTTCTGGTGAAACTGACCATACTCCAGCTCCCACGTGCCATTGCGGTCAAGGTAACGGCACGGCTTGTCATCGATCTTCATCTGGTATGGCCAACGCACTCCCCAGAAGGTTTGTATCTCGTTGACATAAAACTTGCCGTCTGTCCCCTCAAATATGTCAGTATTCAGCGCGCGGATACCACTTTTGGTGCTGATCTCCTTTGCCAACTCAAGCAGCTCCTTCGGCGGATCCACCCAGCCAACGATGCCAGTGCCACTGTGTAAACCTTTTCTGGGCAGCTTCCGGTGTCCGAAGTAGGTATCGCCCACCTTGATGATCCGCCACTCCCATTTTACCGGAATAAACTGTTGAAAGATCAGGTAGTTGTGCTGTGTGTCGTCCATGACAGGGTACTTCAGGAACCGCCACTTTTTCCACCGGGTGATCCCCGGATTGTAGAACTTCCACCTTGTGAACACGCGGCGTACCTGGCGTCGCGCCTTTCGTGCCGACGAGAGCATCCGCACCCCCTCACCGCTGCCGCCCAGGTTGGGCTTCGACACCAGAGGCCATTGGTCGTTGGCAGCAATGTATTGCAACGCCTCCTCTTTTCTGTAGAATACGCGCGTTTCGGCGTGCGGGATTCCGTGGATATCCATCCAGTAGGACTGCATCCGTTTGTTCTCATAGAGCAGGATGCCTTGGTAATCAGGATACATAGGCGTATCCATCTGCTGGCGAATAAACCACAACCGTTCATTGTACATCTGCTTGCGAACCTCCCGGTCACCGGCAGCCCTCACCAGGTAACCCTTCACAGGGTTGGATTGCACATTTTGCCACCAGTCCGGTGATACAATGTCGATCACCTTGTAGGGTACCCCCAGCTCTTCACAGGCAGCTATGTAATACTTCTCCCACCCTGAAGGCTCGGTGAATATTCCCAGAAGAGGCAGGTTGTCTGTTTTCATGGCTGTTTATGGTGTTGATTGTTTATTTTGAGTTAGGATGATGTGGGCAACATAAGGTGATGCCCGGATCGCTTGATAACTGCCCGAGCAATGATGGGGGGAAATCCCTGCGCCCACCCGCTTCAGGATGCATTCTGGCAAATCCAAATGTAAGACTACTCTTCATGGGGTTTGGGGGCTTTTCCATTTTTCAATCGATCTATTGTGCTTTGAACCATTTTTTTTACTTCGGAAACTGTGACATAGCGCGCTTTAAAGAGTGCTGCCACCCATGCGATGAGCAACACGCTTTTGGCGGTGATCTCTAAGGCTGATGTAGAGGTATTGGGTGTATAGGCTGTGATGGCAATGGCGGGGGCAAAGAGGAGCAGTGTCATGGCGAGGGCTTTGAAGTTAGCCACCTGGGCGAAATCGCGGTAGCAGAACACGATTCCTCCAAAGAAATAGACTGCGTATGACACCAGCAAAGCGAAGGCAGCACCCGGCACCCCCATCCGGGGTATCAGGAGGATGCACAACACGATATTTACTGCGGTGGCTGCCAGAGCGATGCGTGAGGTGAGCCCGAAACGTTTGGCATAACCCAGGAATGCATTGGAGAGGGGAAGCAATCCGAGGAAAAAGATCCCCGGCACAACCCACCCAATCACCGGGATGGCATCTGTATAGCGTTCATCAAAGAGCAGTAAGACAGCCTCTTTGGCAAACAGGATGGTGACACCGCACAACAATGTAAACATCAGAATAAAGAGCGACATCAGCCTTGAGATGATGGCATGGTTGCCGTTCTGCATATTCTCATAGAACACAGGATTCCACATCTGTCTGAACCCCAGGGTGATAAACAGAGGGATGCCTGCCAACCGGTAGGCTATGTTGTAGATACCCACTTCAGCGAGACCCATATATCGTTCCAGCAGGTATGATCCGGTATATTGCAGCAGCGTATATGCCCAAATGGCTCCCACCAGGGGGAGTCCGAAGCGAACCACTTCCATCATGGTATTGAAGTGGACCCGCCCACCGGCATAGCGGTGCATGGTGACCACGGCCACTGCAAAAAGTGCCAGCGGAGCCACAAACATACCGGTGATCCGTCCATCCACACCCATGCCGAGCCATACAATACACACCAGTGAGACGGCTGATCCCAGAATAAAGGGGATGAACGTGGTGATGGCCAGTTGTACCACCTTGTATTTAACAATCATGTATTCAGCCCATATTCTTTTGGGTTGAGAGAAGAAGGCGAGCAGTACCCCAAGGAATCCATACGGCATAAAAGAGAACTCAGAGAACACGGCATCAAACAGGGTGTTTCCGAAGAACCAGAATCCTATAGTGAACGGGATTGGAAGCAGAAGGAAGAAAACAAATACCGAAGCAAAAATCTCACGTCGTCGCTCTTCGTTGGTGGTGTCAAAGTAAAGCCTTACGGCAGCAGAAACGGTACCGGGGTTGTATAGTAAGCCCAGGAAGGTAGCTACCAGGGCGAACATCGAGAGGATTCCAAAATCTTCCGGCGACAGGAAGATGGCGAAGATGGGCAGCAGAACCAGCCCCACCATGTTTTGTGTTGCCTTTTCTATCGACATGGCGAGGCTGCCGGCAGCCAGCTTTTTGATATAAAAGGAGAGGTTTTTCATCCTGTTTGGTTATGTGACAGTAGCTGCCAGTCATCGGTAACGCCGGTCAGGAGGAAGCCTCCCGGAGCCAGCCCCTCTTTCAGGTTTTGGATGCCAAGCGCCACTTGTTCTTCTGTAAAGTATCTCTTTTGCAGCAGGTTCATGCAGATGATCAGGTCATATTTTTCTGTCAGTGGTTGAAACACATCAGCTCTGCAGCCGGTCATGAGTGGGTGTGCCGCTGCTGTTGGGTGGATCAGTGGGATTCGGATGGTGTGCCCGGGATCGGGCTGCACGCCAGTCAGCCTCTTCCGTAAATGGCGTGTGCGGAGGATGTTCCATGGGTGAAAGAGTGGTTCAATGCTGTATTTGAACTCAAAATAGAGATTTACAAAGCGGTTGTTCTGAAGCTGCTGAATCACTGCCCCGTCCTGATCAAAGACTCTGTTGTGGCGGGTGTCAAACAAAAGCTCTGTGTAGCGGTCGCCCAATACATACCTGCTGACCCGGATGTGCTTCTCCAGTGCACTGAGTGTGCCCAGTGCATCCAACCCCGCCGAAGCACCCATGTCCAATACCGTGATGAACTCTTTGTTCCACTGCAACTCCCCACGGTTGAGCAAACCGTTCACGATCTCCGTATTGCGATGGCTCATGGTTGACTTTCTGACACCGTTGGGAAAGATCAGCGCATTGAGCCTCCCCGCCCACAACGCCTCATC
>SKPS01000076.1 GCA_007119395.1 Lentimicrobiaceae bacterium | reverse complement strand
TAGAAAGAGTAGGCCGGGTGATCGGTTGCCAGATTCCGGAGAATGTTGCCCCATTGCTATAAAAGGTTAAATGCTTCGCTGTTGAAAGATGTTAAAAGAGGTTTTTAAAATTATCTCAACCCATTTTTTCAACGTATTTCAACGTATTTCAACTCATCTCAACCTCCATAATAAAGTTTTTCTCCTTTTACCCAGCACCTCAAAAAAAGATTTGGCCTCCCTTGGTCATCATATAAGATGGAAAATTTGATTATTTTTGCGTTATGACTAAGCGCGAAAGAATCATCAGGAAAATCATGGAACTATCTGAAAAGAAGTATCCTGACGCTGAGATTTACCTGTATGGTTCTCAGGCTCGGGGAGATGCCCACAAACTATCGGATTGGGATCTGTTGATCTTACTAGATTCCGAGAATATCCCATTTTCGCAAGAAACGGAAATCATGGACGAATTTTATAACATCGAATTGGAAACGGGCCAGATAATGTCACCGATAATCTACCCTAAGAAATTGTGGAATACCAAGTACAGGATAACGCCGCTGTTTGAATGCATTAACAAAGAAGGAATTCGGCTGAGATGACAGGAACATCAAAAGATTTGATTAACTATCGCTTCGGAAGAGCAAGGGAAACTCTGGAAGACGCTAAGCTACTGGCAGAAAAACAACGATGGAACTCTGCTATTAACAGACTGTATTACGCTGCCTTCTATGCGATAACAGCATTGCTTCTAAAAGGAAATTACAAGTCGGCTACCCACAACGGAGCAAAGAACAAGTTCTCAGAACATTTCATAAAAACAGGATTATTCCCCCAAGAACTGGGAAGAATATACTCACAGCTTTTTACATGGCGGCAAAAGGGTGATTACGCTGATTTATTTGACTTTACTGAGGAGAAAGTAACGCCATATTTTGAGCCGGTTGAAAAACTGATAGAATTGGTTGAAGAATCCCTGAAATAATCATCACGTATTTTGCGCTCGCTGACGCGAGCGTTCAGGGTTCAGGGTTCAGGGTTCAGGGTTCAGGGTTCGCAACGATTTCTGCGGATTTCTGCGGGATTTCTGCGGATAGCCAACAGCCAAAAAACCAAAAGCCAATCCCGAAAAACCAGAAATCTCTGATTTCATAGTTTTTCGTTAGTCCACGAGCCATCGGCTCGGGAAGGATCCTCGAAAAATGAGAAAATCGAAGATTTTCAATTTTTCGGGACGGCCAATAGCCAAAAGCCAACAGCCATGCGCTTACAGCTTCGGCTTCACCTGCTCTCTGTAAAATGCGCCGAAATCCCTTTCTATCTCATCGCGGATGGTTCTGAAAATGGCAAGCACCTTCTCTTCGGTGCCGGTGGCTTCTGCCGGATCTTCAAAGCCGATGTGGAGACGGTGCTTCACGTCGCCGGTGAACACCGGACAGCTCTCTTTGGCGCCACCGCACACGGTGATCACGTAGTCGAACGGCTTGTCGAGATAGCGGTCAACATGCTCAGGTTGGTGCGAGCTCAGGTCGATCCCTTTCTCTGCCATCACTTTGATGGCGAGTGGGTGGACAGCCACCGCCGGAGCAGTGCCGGCCGAGAATACTTGCATGGCCGGATCAAAAGAGGCGAGAAAGCCTTCCGCCATCTGACTGCGGCATGAGTTGCCGGTACATAGGATCAGGATGTTCATTTTTGGAGGATGTTGAGGGTGTTGAGAAGGTTTAGTAAGTTTAGATAGTTGAGAGTGTTTAGGCCTTACCAGGTGTTTTTTTTAACTAAACTCCCTAAACCACCTAAACTCCCTAAACTATCAAATTATCAGGTAGATTAGGGCGTTTCACTTCGCGGTATTTCAGCATACACATGCAGCCTCCTGAGAGGCGTTGTTTTTTATCACTTACCACAGGTTTCCCCTCAGTGTTCCACTCCAGCATGCCTCCTGCCAGGTTGGCCACGTTGTGGAATCCTGCCTGGAGGAGTTTGGCAACCACCTCCACGCTTTTAAGTCCCGCAGCATCGGCAATGATCACCGGGCCGTTGACCGGAATCTTGTCGATATGTTCTTTTAACTCACTGGCAGGGCAATAGAACAGTTGTGGCACGTCAAAAGTGTGTAAGAATGAGTGGTAATTCTCTCTCACATCGATCATCACAGCATGGTGCTCTGTGCACAAATTGAGGGCATCGCCGGGTGTGAGGTTCAGCACACCACGACGTTCAAAGCCTTTGTTGTTGAAGATGGATGTATTCATCATTATTAATCTGTTTCAAAGTAAAACAAAGCTGGTTAACAAAATGTTGCCATAAGGTTTCTGTTTGGTAACGATTACAAGGCGCCGTAGATCAATCCGCTGATGGTTGCCATGGTGACGACGAGCACTATGTAGACCAGTGTTTTTCTGGTTCCGAGCACGCCACGTATGACGAGCATATTGGGCAGCGAGAGGGATGGTCCTGCCAATAGCAGAGCGAGAGCAGGTCCTTTCCCCATGCCGTTGGCGATAAGTCCTTGCAAGATGGGTACCTCTGTGAGGGTGGCAAAATACATAAAGGCACCCACGATGGAGGCGAAGAAGTTCGCGGCCAAAGAGTTCCCCCCTACGAGCCAATGGATCCAGGTGTCGGGGATGATTCCGGGTATTGACACATCGTCGTGGGTAGATCCGAGCAGAAATCCGGCGGCAACCACTCCGATCGCCAGCATGGGCATAATCTGTTTGGTGAAGTCCCACGATGAGAGGGTCCATTGCCTGTTCTCCTCATCCCGTTTATCGTACAGTGTGATTACACTCAGCCCTATAATGCCCACCAGCATGGGTACAATGGGGCTGATTTTTGGGTCGGGGATGATGTAGCCGGCCAGGATGCCGGAAATGGCGGTGATGACGCCGGCAGCGACCACCCATTGCCATTTGATCTTCAACACGAATATCAAAGAGAACATCAACATAACAGAAAAGAACCCTGTGATATACCACTTCCAATTCCAGATATGGAACCATACACTGCTGGTGTCACCCTCACCGGGCGCTCCCCAGTTGGCAAAGACCAGTATGAGGACGAGCGTAAAGAAGTGGTAGGAGGTTTGCCACATGGGGCGTTTCTCGGGTATGGGGGCGATATTCATCTGATCTTCCCGTTTCTGACGCTCCTCTTTGCGGTAAATCATCGACATCACCACACCAATCACAATGGCAAACACCACCGCACCGATTACACGGGCCAAACCCATTTCAAAGCCCAGGATCCGTGCCGTAAGGATGATGGCCAGGATGTTGATTGCCGGACCGGAGTAGAGGAAGGCAATGGCCGGACCCAGCCCCGCTCCCCTTTTGTGAATGCTTGAAAAAAGCGGCAGAATGGTGCAGGAACACACCGCCAGTATGGTGCCTGATACCGAGGCTACGGTGTATGCCAGCCACTTTTTGGCGTTGGCACCAAAATACTTCAACACCGAACCCTGGCTCACAAACACTGCAATCACACCCGCAATGAAAAAGGCGGGTAACAGACACAGCACCACATGCTCACGGGCATACCATTTTACCAAATCCAATGTGGCCACAATGGCCATCATAAAACGTTCACTGCCGATCGGCAGGAAAAATGCCGCCGCAAAAACTGCAGCGATCCAGAATAGTATTTTGAGCTCTTTTTTGGGTTCCATATTTTTATGTTAGGGTGAATGGTCTTTACCACTCAGGCACTGAGGCCATTAAGGTTCACTTAGATTTCATTACGTCACCTGTTTGCCGTTTTCTGCTCACTTTTCACTTTTCATTTTTCACTTTTCACTTTTCAACAGTTCCCCGTTCACAGTTCCCCGTTCACCGTTCACCGTTCACAAACCTCCCCCGTGTTTTGTTGGCGATTTTCACGAGGGTGAGCATAAGGGGCACTTCGACGAGTACGCCTACCACGGTGACGAGTGTTGCGCCTGAGTTGAGGCCAAAGAGTACGATGGCGACGGCCACGGCGAGTTCGAAGAAGTTGCTGGAGCCGATCAGTGCAGCGGGTGCAGCGATATTGTGGGGCAGTTTCCATTTTCTGGCCCAGAGGTAGGCAATGTAGAAGATGAGGAAAGTCTGAATGGTAAGTGGTATCGCGATCAACAGGATATTGAATGGGCTTTCGATGATTTTGTCACCCTGGAAGCTGAAGATGATGATGAGGGTGAGGAGGAGTCCGATGATAGTGGTGCTGGTAAATTTGGGGATAAACTTTGTCAGGAACCAGTCGAGCCCTTTTCTTCGGATGAGGAGGTGTCTGGTCAGTGCTGCGAGTCCCAGGGGTATCACTACGAAGAGTACTACGG
>SKPS01000243.1 GCA_007119395.1 Lentimicrobiaceae bacterium | reverse complement strand
TGTAACAAGTTTGAAGCGCTTTCTGCGCATGATGCGTTGGTAGAGTCATCGGGGTCATTGAAGCGGTTGGCAGTTTCGTTGATGAAGATAGCGAACGACATCCGTTTGCTGGCATCGGGACCACGTTGTGGGATTGGAGAGATTATGTTACCGGCGAATGAGCCCGGTTCTTCGATTATGCCTGGCAAGGTGAATCCCACGCAGCCGGAGGCGTTGACGATGGTGTGTGCGCAGGTGATTGGCAACGATGCTGCCATCACGATTGGGGGTATGAATGGTCATTTTCAGCTGAACGTATTCAAGCCGGTGATGATCTATAACTTCTTACAGGCTGCCAACAACCTGGCGGATGCATGCATCAGCTTTGAGCAGCGCTGTGTAGCCGGCATTGAGCCCAACCCTGAGGCGATAGAGCGCAATCTGCGCAGCTCTTTGATGTTGGTTACTTCGCTGAACCCGCACATCGGTTACGACAATGCGGCACGCATTGCGAAGAAGGCCCACGAGGAGGGCACTACCCTTCGTGAGGCAGCGATTGCCACAGGGTTGGTATCACCCGAAGACTTTGACCGTTGGGTTGACCCGTCGAACATGGTGTAGCCACCCCGGTGTGGCAGTGGCTGTGTCAAAGGTTACTGACGCTTGTTGAGTGCACTGAGCACTTTGGCTCCTTTGCTCCTGAGTCCCGGACTGAAATGGGGGTAGTGGTTCTCTATGGTGGCCGCGAGTTCCCCTTTGAGTTCCGGAATGGTGTGAGTGATGCGGTGCAGCACCTCCATGCAGTAGGCCCTTACCGCGATCGATTCAGTGGGGTCATCGAGCCAATTGAAGCACAATGACACAATGGAGCCCAGCAATGGATCGGGCAGGCTTACCAGGCTGAGGATCTTTGTCAGGTTTCGCTTTCCCCCGTCGGTATGCATTTCAGGTGCTATCTCCAGCAGCTCTTCCAGGTGTTGCCGGGTGATCAGTTCCGGGTTTCGCATCACGGCATGGGTCACCACCCAGGCAGCGCGGCGTGACAGGGGCTCTTTCAGGGCAGCGTATATCTGCCAGTACTCTTCGAAGAGTTCGGGTTTTTGCATGATGATCTCCACCTGCAGGTCGGTAAAGGTGCGAGAGTGACCGCTCATCAGCACCTTTTCTGTTTCACGGCGTTTCTGTTTCATCGTCATAGATCATTACAACGGTTTTTCCGTCGGGGAATAATATCCCTCTGAACATTCCTGTGGAGCTGAATTCGAAGGTGTAGTTTCCGGCTTTGTCGATGGCGATCAATCCACCGTATCCACCTTGTGCAGCTACATTCTCATGGATTGCTTTGTGTGCGGCTTCTTTCAGGCCGATGTTTTGGTAGAGCATCCGTGCGGCCACATCGTGTGCGACGGCATTTCGGATGAAGTACTCTCCCCATCCGGTGCATGATACGGCGCAGCTTTCATTGGAGGCCCAGGTGCCGGCGCCGATGATGGGCACATCACCCACCCGTCCGTAACGTTTGTTGGACATACCCCCTGTGGATGTTGCTGCTGCCAGGTTTCCGTGCATGTCGAGTGCTACGGCACCCACCGTTCCGTGCCCTTCGCTTTGCTCCAGAGAGGCCCTCCACCGGTCGTAGCGGTGTTGTGTAAAGAACCATGAGGGCTCTTTGGTTTCAAGGCCCTGCTCACGGGCAAACTGCTCAGCACCCCCTCCGATCAGCAACACATGTGGTGTTTGCTCCATCACCCGTCGCGCTGCCGTGATGGGGTTGCGAACCGTGGTAACGCCTGCCACCGCACCGGCCATACCGGTGGAGCCATCCATGATGGAGGCATCCAGCTCATTGCGCCCCTCATGGGTAAACACCGCACCGCGACCCGCGTTAAACAAAGCGTGATCCTCAAGAAACATCACCACCGCCTCCACCGCCTCCAGCGCAGTACCACCCGCTTCCAGTATGCGGTGACCAACCACCAGCGCTCCAAGCAAACCCTCGCGATATTGTACGTCCAGCGTGTCGTGCAAAATACCTCTCTGAATGTTGCCCGCTCCACCGTGAATCAACAAAAGATATTCGGGAGGTTCCTGCAAATCCTCTGCCGTGGTGGGTACCGGACAGCGACGTAGGGAGAACATCAATAACAAAGCAGCAACCAATGCCGCCAGCATAAAAATTAAGCGAGTTGTTTTCATGGTTGTTTAATTGTCTAATTGTCTAATCGTCTAATCGTCTAATTAATAGAAAGTCAGATTGATACGGGGTTTGATTGCGTCATTGTTTTATTGAGTGCTGTTGTTTGGCGGGGTGGTGAGCTTTTTGTTTAAGGCATTAATCTTATTTGCAATTTTGTCAACAAGGGATCTGAAATCTGTGTATGAGTTTTGATCCAGGTAGCCAATTTCATATGCGATAATTAGAAGGTTCAGCGTTTCCATCAGGCTTGCAAAAGCAAGATTATAGAAGTGCATTTGATCTTTTGCCGTACGTCTTGCACTTCCTTCAGAAATATTCGTAGGAACTGATACAGCAGCACGCTGCAACTGTGAAGCCAGACCATACCTCTCTGTCGTTGGGAATTTTTTGGTGATGGTATATATCAGGATTACCAATTGCTTTGAATCCTGCCAAACCGTGAGTTTTTCAAAATAATAGGTGTACATATCTTCACCAAGATTTTTTATTAAAAAACGATTAAACGATTTGACATTTAGACGGTTAGGCAATCCTCAATATGCTTTTTCCTGGCCTTTGAAGATGACCAGGGCGGTGCGGAGGATGATACGTAAGTCGAGCTGGAGGGTCCAGTTTTCGATGTATCGCACATCGTATTCCACTCTTTTTTCGATCTCTTCAACGGAGGTGATTTCACCGCGGTAGCCGTTCACTTGTGCGAGTCCGGTGATGCCGGGTTTTACGGTATGTCGCAGCATAAATTTTTTAATCAGTTTTCTATACTCTTCGGTATGAGCGAGCATATGTGGTCTTGGTCCCACGACTGACATTTCACCTTTGAGCACATTGAAGAACTGAGGTAGTTCATCGATGCTGGTTTTCCGGAGGAATTTTCCCAGTGGGGTGATGCGTTTGTCGTTTCGGGTGGCTGCCCGGGTATCGGCGTTGGGGTTTTTCCTCATACTTCGGTATTTGAGGCAGTAGAACACCTTTCCGTTGGCGGCGGTGCGTTGTTGTCTGAAGAAGACCCCCTCCTTGCTTCCGAAGAGAGAAGCGATCCAGAGGAGAGGGGTGAGCCACGATAGCACCGTTACAATGACACCCAATGACGCAGCGATATCAAAGAGTCTTTTAAAGATCCGGTTATGGAGGTAACTGAGTGGACCGGGATGGATTTGTATCACCGGTATGTCACCATAGTTAATGATGTCGGCGCTTCGGAACGAGAAATCCTGTAGATCCGGGATCACACGCACCTTGATCGGGTGGTTGTCGAGCACCTCGAACACGTGGTTCAGTTTTTCTCTTGGGATGCTGCTCCAGGCAATATATATTTCGTCAACACGGTGATGGTTGAGGTAGTTTTCAAGTTGGTCGAGCGTGCCCAGGGGTGTTAGATCCCGGTCTGCGGATTCCGGGTCATTGGGATGCTCTTTTGTCAGCGGTGAAGGGTCGGCAAAAGCACCCACATAGCGGTACCCGTGCCAGGGGTTTGTATTAAAATAGCGGATGAGCGATTCACTGTTGCGGTCGTGACCTACAATGGCTGCCGTACGGTAGTTGAAGCCCCACTTACGGTATAAAACGAATGCATAAAAGAGAGCCATCTTCCAGAATATCAGCAGAAAAAAGTAGGCTGGAAACAAATACTTCCACCATTCTCTGGGGTAATAGCCGAAGGGTCTGACCTGGAAATACATCAGGAAGAAGAAGAAGAAGAAGACGATGATCTGGATGTATGTGATCATAAAGGAGCGTGGCCTCATGTTGCGGTCGATGCGGTGACCACCGAAGACCAGCACCAGGATGAGCCAGACCAGGTTCAGGTAGAGGTAGAAGGTGATTTGGAGTGGTTCAAAGCAGTGGTCGAATCCTTCAACCCAACAGAAACCAACCACAAGTAACAGGTTCAGAATGATGAAATCACCTGTAAGAGAGATAAGTGGGATAAAACGAGAGTAGCGCTGCGGCATAATAAGCGTGCTAGGTTGTTTTTCGGATGCTAACTTATGACTTTTTGTGATACCCAACCCGTCCCGCTGTGCGTTGGCCTCGAAATGGTCGACCGCTTCGATGAACGCGATGCCCGTTTCCTCCGCTAGGACCGCGGCGACACGGCGGCCGAACTCCGGATGGGTGTTGATGCCCGACCCGACGGCG
>SKPS01000146.1 GCA_007119395.1 Lentimicrobiaceae bacterium | reverse complement strand
TCATGGCTTCAACCCAATAGGTGGTGGTGTCAAATAGCACAGGTGTGGTAAAGAACGGTCCTCCATGCATGGCCACAGTGTCAGCCTGGTTTTCAAACCAAAGCACCGTATCGGGGCTGAGTGCATGCAGCGTCACAAACGAACCGTATGGTATGGTGGTATCACCAATGACAGGCGCCACCGGGGTGTGCAGTGAGATGACCGAATAATAACCGGTATCGTTGTACTGCACATTGTCACCAGCCAGGTCAACCCAAGCAGACACCACAATGGTATCTGTAAAGGTGGTCACAGAAAAGTCGGCCAACGTGCTGAAAGTATGGAGTATAGAGTCACCGGGTTCCAGCACCGGCGTGAAGGTCTCGGTCACGACCAGCGGATTGTTGCTGAGCTGGTAGTGCACCGTGATAGTTGAAGGTGTTGGGGCATTGATGGTATCCACACCCAGGTTCTTCACCCACATGCTGATGGTATCCAGCCCTAAGTCACAGCCACCTTCTGGTCCGAACACCTCTGTTACGGCAGCATCATGGATAGGTACACCGAAGAAATGGTGACAGTATTCATCGTTGAAGTAGTTGGTGTCACCAGCCAAAATGGTGCGTGCACACAGCACGGAGCTGCCTGCCGGAGAGGTCATATCGGGGAGCGGCACGATCGCAGTGGTAAACGGATAAATGGTATCGTTGTACACAATGCTCACCGGAGTACCTCCATTGACATCGTACTCAATCGTTAAGCCACCAAAGATGGTATCGGTACCAAAGTTGGCCACCTCCACCTCTACCGGATATATCTGACCCTCATTGGTCTGTGTCCCCGGAGAGAGTACATCCACCACACCGGCATCATTCGGTATCAGTGGAATTTCATGGGCTCCAATGGTAGGCATCAGAGCACGGGGTGAACCGTAGATGTCATCCGTAACCTCTGATAAAAAGATTCCTTTGGCTGATAAGCTTGAGTTGGTAAGGAACAGATCAGTAGCCGATGTAAAGGGCGGTTCCAGATCGTGGGAGTTCAGGTCTCTGTTGCTTGCAGTTTGCAAAGCCGTGAGTGTGGGATAGTTTGTATTGTCCCAATATACAAAATTGGATGCAGTAACGTAGAAGTTGTTATAGTCGCTCTGTGAGATCGCTGAAGCGGTGTTGAAGTATGCAGCATAACCACCACCGTAGTTGGCAAAGATGTTGTTCATCACGTTGATGTTTCCTCCGGTGGTCTGGTAGAGAGCCCTTCCGCCTGTAGCAGATCCATCCCCTACCCTGACACTGTTGAAATAGACATCCACATGGTTGGATCCGATCAGATACAAGCCATAGACTGTACCTGTGGCTCCTAACTGGGTCACGTAGTTGTTGGCAACCAATACCGGATCTGTGGAGGCAGCTTGTTTGTAACCAACCGCAATTCCGTACTGAGAACTGGTCCCTTGCAAATGCACCTGGTTCTTCAATACTTCACCGTAACCGGTAGTATAGTACAAGTAGATTGCGTAGGTGATGCTGGAAGTGGTACGGTTGGTAAGTTGGTTGCCAATGATGAATACTGAATCAACATAATAGGTTTGAATTCCATAGTATTGGAACTGCTCCATAATGTTGTCTGTAATGGTAAGGTGGGTTCTGCGCAATGCTGAACTACCATACCAGCGGATGCTATAGTATCCACCAATAAAGTGGTTGTTCGCAATCACCATATGGTTGCTGCCCAGGTTGGCATCGGAGTGGATACCGGTGAAGGCAGAGCCTGTGGCAGTAGTGTTGGTTTCAATCACACAGTGGCGTATGGTGTTGTAGCTTGCATCGTTCATAAACTCAAACACCCTTCCGTGTGAAGTGCCGGTGGCTTTCACAGTAAGGTATTCAAAGGTAAAGTATTGGGCACCGTTAAGCTGGATCACCCAATTATCGGCAACAGCGGAGGCAGCATATTGGATGGTTACATCGGTACTGTCTAAGGTGGCTCCACGGAAAGTCACCGTGTTGTTTTCGTCCATGCCGGTGATGGCTGTTAGTGTGATTTGCTCGTTGTAGGTACCGGGCTGCACTTCGAAGATTACATGGCCACAGATACCGCTCAGGTCAAGCATATCAATAGCTTCATCAAATGATTCGAAATCCCATGAGCCTGTTCCGGGTAAACCAATGGTAAATACACCAGACATACAGGCACTGAAGCAGTGTTCAGCGGTATCATTGAGTGGTACTGTATCGATCAGTCCGTTGGGATTTGATGTCCATGCTTTGATACACCGAATTCCACCGGGTACCACTACTGTATCAATAGTCACCGTTTCAGTAGCGTTGAACGCAAGGTTTCCTGTCCATGAGTAGGTTGACTGCACAACATTGTCAAGGCTCCATGTGATGTCTGCTGAGGTGAGTGTTGTAGTTCCGAAGTTTCTCAGGCGCACTTCAACCGGGTGAGGCACACCTGATGCAGCCGCAACATGTGGGTTTTCGATCTCTTCGATACCGGCATCGAGTGGTGGTGGTGGTGAGGTAAGCACCACAACGGGCACTCGCAGGCTGGCGCAGCCAACATCCTGTGGTACGTCAACGCCTGCATTCACAGTATTGGGATCCTGCGGAGAGACGCCTGAGTTAACCCAGTTTGTGGCATCTCTGGTCCATGGGCCCTCCAATCGGTTACCGGCACTTCCTACAGCAGGTGTATTTCCTGACCATTCAGCAGCAGTTACACCGGCAGTGGCAGGGAATGAATAAGTGCCGTAACCCACCGCATCGATGATCGTGCCATCGGGTGCCTTCAGGATGCGTCCGGCAGCAGTTGTAGAACCGTAGGTGCCGGTATAATTACCGTTTCCATGATAATAGAAATCTGCGGGGCTGGGTTGACTTGAGCCAAGCTGTGCTACTGCGATAATAGCAGTACCTGCAGGGCTCAACAGCGTGCCGGGTGGGAAGGTATAGGTGCCGTCCATGGTTGTGCGCCACTGCTCCAATGTAATGCCCCCCAAATCTGCTCCCGGAGGACCGGTGATCTCAATGTAGTCGTCAGCAATCAGATATGCCGGCCAACCACCAACAGGAGGCCCCACAGAGGAACCTCTGAAGTGACAAACCTCTGTAATAATGAACATCCCAACCATATCCTGCGCACCGGCAACCGCTTCAACCCAATAGGTGGTTGAATCAAACAGCGGAGGTGTAATAAATACTGCCCCGGTATCCAGAGGATCGGATGCAGTGTCGCTGTCATACCAGGCGATGCTTCCAACTGTACCGGAAGCGGTAAGAGTAGCATACGTTCCGTAGGAGATATTCACCGGTGAAGTAACCACGGGTGGAGCAGGTGTTTCAAAAGAGAAAATGGAATCCAGGAATATGGTATCGTTCTGCTGGTTGGGGTCACCGGCCATCGATACCCAGGCTGTCATGGTAAACATGGTATCACCACCTATGGGTGCGGTGAGTGGAGCCATGGTGTTGAAAGTGTAATAGATGCTTGCACCCGGTGCAATGGTATCAGGAATGGTTTCGGATGGCATCCAGGGATTCTGATCAACCCTGAATGAAGCCTGAGCACCACCAAAGAGTGTATCAGTACCAATGTTGAAAACTTGAATGGTAACCGGCTCATCATACAACGCACAACCCTGCTTCACCTGGATGTCGTCGATGCCCAGGTCGTAGGGAGGAATGCCCAGCACATTGACGTTAACCGGCACTTTGTCACTGGAGCATAGGCTTTCCGGATCGCCTGATGAATAGTGAACAGTACCATTCCATACACGTGGGGTGAAGGTGAGGTTGAAGTATGCTCCACCGTGAAATGCCTCAATGGTCATGTCGGCATTGGAAACCACCTCGTTGGTACCGTCACCGTTGGTATAGCGGATTCCGGAGCCTGATGCATAGGTGATGTAAATACCGTAGGTTTGACCCGCCGGAATGGTGAGCCCGCCTACAGGCAAACTGGTTGGGAAACCATTGCCCTGCGCATTTACAGTGTAATCACCCAGCAAGGTCCAGCCTGCCTGAGAGGCGGTGTGCCCAATATAAGAGCCGGGTCTGTACCACACCTCCATCAATGAGCTGTTGGTACAATGTACATGGAAGCTGTCGATGGTGATGGTGTTGTGGGCAATGATATCAAACATATTACCCGCTTGCCCGTTGCCGGCGGCAAAAGTGGTGGTGATTTCATCATTGGTAAAGGACCCCGTTCCAGCACCACTTTGCAACCAGTAGGTGGTGGTGTCAAACAGAATCGGAGTGGTGAAAGTGGGGCCACCCACCATAGGCTCAGTGGCTGTATCCTGTGCAAACCACAGAATCGTGTCAACACTGGTG
>SKPS01000356.1 GCA_007119395.1 Lentimicrobiaceae bacterium | reverse complement strand
TTTTCCAACATCAGTGCAATATCGTGCATATACCTTTCCAGGTCAGCGGGTCTAACAGCTGCATCCTCCACTACCGGCACCGGTTTTGCCGCCCCTTTCAGGTTTGACAGCAAGCCCAATCCGGCCTTTCGCAGTTCCCATACCTTTCCGATACCCGTTCCCGTCACCTCAGGGTAATGATATCCATAGCCATGTTGTTTCAGCGCGGCAGTGATATCACGTGATATCTTGTGCACCTCCTCCATGCTATCACCTTCGATTTCAATGATGAGTACCGCTTTCGGGTTCCCTGAAAGGAAGAAACGGTTTTGTTTCATCCCAATGTGATCGGCTGTACAAGCCAACACAGTATCGTCGATCAGCTCAATGGAGCTCACTTGATACCTGAGTATTACAAGGTTCCCTGCGAATGCCTCTTGCAGGGATCGGAAGTGAACACAAAGCAGAAGCTTACATGGGGGTGGCAGTGGCACCAAGTTGAGTTTTATTGCAGAGATCATCATCAAAGTGCCCTCTGATCCTGCTATCAATTGTGAGAGGTTTAACTTTTCGCCTGTTGGTTCCCAGGGTTTTGCCAGGGCAAGTAGGTCGAGGGCGTAGCCGGTATTTCTCCTGTTGATATCTGGCCAGGGGGTGTTTTCTGCCAGCATTTTTCTGGTTTCCGGGTTGTCAAGGAGTTGAAAGATAAACCTATACACCTCCCCTTCCCTGCCGGGAAGGCACAATTTCTCTTCCAGTTCATCACCATCGAGTGGTTTGAAGTGCACCGGTGTTCCGTCAGAGAGGAACCCTTTCACTTCCAGCAGGTGATCCCGTGTGCTGCCGTAGATCAATGAGCGGGCACCGCAGGCATTGTTGCCCACCATCCCTGCAATCATACAGCGGTTGGAAGTGGATGTTTCAGGCGCAAACTGCAATCCGTATTCGCTCAGTCTTTTGTTCAGGTCGTCACGTATCACGCCCGGTTCAACCCACACATATCTATCCTCAGTATTGATTTCCAGTACCTCTCTCAAATATCTGCCGGTATCCACTACCGCTCCACTCCCCACAACCTGTCCGGCCAAAGAGGTGCCGGCTGTTCGGGGAATCAGCGGCATATTGTGTTTCCCGGCCCATTGCATAATCTTTCCCAGGTCATCGACGGTACGGGGGAAAATTACTGCACCAGGCATCTCACGGTACACTGACGCATCCGTGCTGTAGAGATGCCGCATCGTTGCATCGGTATACACCTCCCCTTCAATGATCTCAGAGAGCTCTCTGTAGCGATTCATGGGGTAAAAATAGTGATTCAAAGCCGAAATATGCTCGCTTCAGGTTGAATTAACAAGAGATTCTATGAAAATCATGCAGATTTGCTTTATTTTGCAGCTGAAGGAGTCCCCTTCGAAACAAACTATTTTACGAAATCTATCCGGGTGTTGCCAAGAGCACTCAGGAACTTAATTGAACAGATACATGGGAAGGTACAGGTTGACACTCACTTTGTTTTCTTTTCTGGTGTTTGCATCTATCCCCTTCGAGCATTTGCAGGGACAGGACAAGCGACCATTTCGTGCTGATGATTACACTCAAATTGAGCAGATACAACGTCGTGGTGTTTCGGGCAACGGTCAATTTGTCTGGCACGTGGTCTCCCCGATGGAGTATGGTGACCCTCGTGTGATAGTACACAATATGTCATCGGGTGTTGTTGACACCCTTCACCGTGCTGACCAGGTGCACTTTGGTGCCGACGGGTCGTGGATGGCATACGTACGCAAACCTGCATTTGCGGAGGTTCGTGCAGCCAGGTTTTCTGACAGCAGGGCTGCGGAGAAATTCCATGACACGTTGGTTGTTGTCTCCTTTCAGCGCAGGGGTGCCCGCAAAGAGTACGTTTATGATGCGCTTCATCGCGTCTTGGCACCATCGGATGCTGATGGGCTGTTCATCATGTTTTTATTAAAGGATGAGGAGGATGAATCTACCAATGGTGACACATTAACCAATGATGGTTCTCATCACGACACACCGCGCTCTTCAACCGGGCGGCGCGGCAGAAATTCGGGCAATTCATTATATCGTTTGATGGTTCTGGACCCCTCATCGGGAAAAGAGTTGGAGCAAGAGCGGGTTAAAAAGGCGTGGGTTTCTGCGCATGGTAAAGAGCTGGTATGGGCTGCCAAGCCATCCGATTCACTCAATGCGATGATGCTTTGGAGGATGGATTTCTCATCCTGGGAACCTGCCTCTTTGTATATGACGGAAGGTTCGATTCCCCATGCGGCCATATCTTGGGATGAGCAGGCTTTGGCGGTATTGGAGGTGCCTGATACGGGTGATCTGATCCGTAACCGGATGTTGCTGTTTGAGTCGTTTCAGGAGGATAATAACGCGAAAACCCTCACCCCATTTACCGGCATGCGGTTCAACGAGCACCACTCCCCCTATTTCCTGGAGCGCACCGGACGGTTGATTATGCCGCTTATCTACCATGAGGAAGAGGCTTTACCGGAAACGGAAGCAGACAGTTTGCTCCCTGATGAGCGATTTCGGGTGGATGTCTGGGCTTGGAATGATCCGATCCTTCAATCTCAACAATTAAACACATTGCGTGCTGACCAGCGACGTGCCTGGCATGGGGTATTGCTGGATGATGGTACTGTGATGCCTATAGAGACAACCTTTCACAGGCGTTCCGGCTTGCATCGGCAGCGAACTGGTGAGCGGGTATTGGTATGGGATGATTTGGAGTATGCTGTTGAGGCCACCTGGATGGGCATCTCACGTAACAACCTTTACTTATACAACCTTTCGGATGGAACCCGCACGGAGGTTGCCAGGGCGCACCGTGGCATGATGACCCTGTCGCCTGATGAATCATTTATTATATGGTACGTTCGTGAAGACAGTGCCTGGTATGGAATGACTACCAAGGAGCTGGAACCGTTTTGCATCACCTGTGATATAGACGTTGATTTTTTCAATCCTCTGTTTGACCGGGTTGGGCCTCCTCCCTCTGCCGGATTGGCAGGTTGGGCTGATGGAGGGCGTAGTGTGTTGCTCAACACCAGGTTTGACATCTGGAAGTTTGATCTGACAGGTGAGCGGCCACCGGTTTGTCTCACCTCCGATGGCTATTCTAACCAAAGGGTGGTTTACAGGCATGTGCGGCTGGACCCCAGGAAGTTATTTGTTGAGCGCGGGGAGACCATGTTGTTGAGCACCTTTGACATAAAGAGCAAAGAGGCCGGTTATGCCCGTTACCGTCTCGGACGCTCGGGGAGTCCGGAACCCCTTATATCCGGCCCATACAGATACCGTTCTTTGCAGCAGTCGCGGGATGGCAACCGGTTGATTTGGCACAGGGAATCCTTTACAGAGTTTCCGGAGCTATGGACCGCCGTGGATGGCTTCAGGCGAAAGCAGCAGTTAAGTCATCTGGGATCACAATACGATCCGTTTTACCGTGGCACGGTAGAGTTGGTCCGGTGGGAAGGCCCCAATGGCATGACCTATGAAGGGAAACTCTATCTGCCTGAGAACAGAAAACCCGACGAGTTGTTGCCCATGATCGTATATTTTTACGAACGGGGAGCAGATCGCTTGCATTGGTTTTCTCCTTATACACCCAGCCGGTCGGTCATCAACAAGGCCCATTACCTGAGTCACGGCTATGCCATTTTTGAGCCGGATATACATTATGGCACCGGGCATCCGGGTGATGATGCTTTACAGGCAGTATTAAGTGGCACACGCCATATCTTATCGATGGGGATTGTGGATTCATTACGTCTTGGCATACAGGGGCAGAGTTGGGGAGGTTATCAGGTGGCCTACATCATCACCCAAACAGACCTCTTCAAGGCGGCCATGGCGGGTGCGGCTGTTTCTAATATGACCAGTGCCTACGGTGCCATCCGATGGGAGAGCGGCAGGCCCAGACTCGTACAATACGAACTTGGGCAAAGCCGGCTCGGTGCAACCCTTTGGGAGCAAGCCGGCTTCCTGAGGTACTTCAACAACTCACCACTCTTTTTCGCCGACCAGATCTCAACCCCTCTGTTGATGATGCACAACGACGAAGATGGTGCTGTGCCATGGGCACAGTCTGTTGAACTGTACCTGGCTATGCGTCGATTAGAAAAGCCTTGCTGGTTGCTGGTTTACAACAATGAAGCCCACAACCTGAGAAAATGGCCAAACCGTGTTGACCTAAGCATCAGAATGAAACAATTCTTCGACCACTACCTGATGAATGAACCGATGCCGGTGTGGATGGCAGATGGAATTCCTGCTTTAGATAAAGGGACTAAGAATGGATATGAATTCGCCAGGTAAAATAA
>SKPS01000101.1 GCA_007119395.1 Lentimicrobiaceae bacterium | reverse complement strand
CGAGATAGCCGCTACACGAATTACCGAACGGGGTGGCAGAGCCGACGACAAACGCTCAGATGCAGCAATGGAAGACAGAAAGAAAGAGGGCTATTTTTAACAAAGGAAGAATTGTGATGGATCAAAAAATACAAGGGGTCATGTCGGCAGAAAGCCAACCGGGATATCTTGACATGGAGCTGCTCCGCTTTACCACCGCCGGCAGTGTTGATGACGGCAAAAGCACTCTGATCGGAAGGTTGCTGTACGACAGCAAATCGATCTTTGAAGACCAACTCGAAGCATTGCAGCTTGCCAGCGAGAGAATGGGTAATGATGGAATGAACCTGGCACTGCTCACTGACGGACTGCGGGCTGAAAGGGAACAGGGGATCACCATCGATGTGGCATACCGATATTTTGCCACTCCCCGCAGAAAGTTTATCATTGCCGATACACCGGGACATATCCAGTATACACGCAATATGGTTACCGGAGCCTCTTCGGCCAACCTGGCTGTGATTCTCATCGATGCCAGAAAAGGGGTCATAGAACAAACCAAAAGACACAGCTTCATTGCATCATTGCTCGGTATCCCGCATATCGCTTTGTGCATTAATAAAATGGACCTGGTAGATTACAGCCAAAAGGTGTATGAAGAGATTATGCGCGACTTCCGGAACTTTGCCTCCAGACTCGATGTAAAAGACATTCGCTTTATCCCCATATCAGCACTCAAAGGCGACAATGTGGTGGAGCGTTCTCAAAACATGACCTGGTACCAGGGGCCAACCCTGCTTTACTACCTGGAGCATGTACACATCAGCAGTGATGAAAACATGGTCGACTGTAGGTTCCCGGTGCAATATGTGATCAGACCGCAACGCGAACCATACCACGATTACCGTGCTTATGCCGGAAGGGTAGCCGGTGGTGTTTTCAAACCCGGCGATAAAGTGATGGTGCTGCCGTCGGGCTTCCTGAGCACAGTGAAAGGGATCGATACCTTCGAAGGGGAAATCCCTTACGCCTTCCCTCCCATGTCGGTGGCCCTGAGACTAGAAAATGACATCGACATATCCAGGGGCGATATGATCGTGCGGGAAAACAACCAGCCAACTGTAGGGCAAGACCTTGATATGATGCTTTGCTGGATGTCTGAACGCCCCCTGCAAGACGGGGGGAAATACATCATCAGACACACCACAAGAGAGGCACGCTGCCTGGTAAAGGAGATCCTCTATAAAGTGGATATCAACAACCTCCATCGAAAAGAGGATGACCTGACCATCGGCATGAATGATATTGGCCGTGTGAAAGTCAGAACAACCATCCCGTTTTTCTACGACAGCTACAAAGAGAACCGGAACACAGGCAGTGTGATACTGATTGAAGAAGGCACCTACCGAACTGTAGGTGCCGGAATGATCATCTGATCTGCTCCTTGTGTATTATCTGATCACAAAGTTGATCGGCAGCACAAACCAACTGCTCACAGGTCTGTTCCTCTGCTTGGCAGGCTCCCAGTTTGGCATGCTTTTGATCAGACTGGTGGCAGCCTCTTCCAGCCCGCCGCCAAGGTTCCCCTGGGCAATCCCAACACGGTCAATGGTGCCGTCGGCCTCAACCACAAACTGCACATAGATAACCCCCTGAATGTGTCCCTGGAGTGCATCCCGAGGGTACCGTAAGTTTTCTGAAATCCAACGGTACATCGCTTCTTCACCCCCTTTGAACTGAGCTTTCACCTCAGGGATCAATATCGGTTCATCGTCACCCAAATCACATATCTCCCGGGGCGGCAAAGGTGGTACGTATTCTGGAAGCAACTCCCAGTCGGTAGACCATATGATGACGTCGGAGTCGAAAGGGGCCTCCGTGTCATCAGGCAGAATTTCAAGGCGCGTCAAAGGGACTGGCATGTTCTGAGGAGGCTTTGGCACCTCCCGGGTGGTGTTGATGATGGTTTCATCAATTTGGGTTTGGGCTTTGCCTGTGACCAGCTGAGGGGGCAACTGATCAGGAGTGCGTAACTCGAAGGCAAACAAAACAAACGAAAGAGCGGCAATCAAGCCGAGTTGTAAGAAAAGTGGCTGCCTCTTTTGAAAGTCAGCCCGGGGATTTTTTTTGCTTTCCATGACTTAATGGTTTAATGGGTTTAACATGGGTTTCCGGGATGATAAAAGCAGCAACATGTTAAAAACCACAACAATTAAGCCAAAAAAAAGCCCCGGAACCAATTAAAGTTCCGGGGCTCTTTCTTAGAATATTTTGTGAGAAGAAGCAGATTAATTGCGGACAATCCTTCCACTCACCCTGTGCTGTCCGGCCTGCACTACCACGATATACATACCGCTGTTGAGGTGTTGCAGGTCTGCTTGCAGTTGGTGTTCACCAGCAGCAAGCATGCCATATCCGTACTGATGCACAAGCTGTCCGGTAATGCTGTAGAACTCAACATTTACAGGAGCGGCTTCACCCATGTTGATCCTGAGGTTGGCCATGTCGGCAACCGGGTTGGGGAAGGTGCTGATAAGTGACAGTGGCGACTCTTTCTTCACCGGTTGGATTCCTATGGTGGGGCCGTATCCGACTCCGGGCAGGTAATAATGAATGATGGGATCCAATGGGGAGTTCCCTTTTTCGATAAAGGTTACGGGGATGATGACGTCACCCTGTGGTGTTTCCAGTGCGATATCCGACACATAGTGGAAATAGCAGATGCCGTCGTTGGCAGTACCTGTTGTAAAGTCGGTAATAGGATATGTTGTATTGGCTACCAGGTCTTTACCCCACACATGAATATTGGGTGCCAGCACATTGGGGAAGAAGAGTGTATCGGCGTCAGCCCATACGCCAAAGATTTTGGTTCCATCGGCTGAGCGAGCCATTTGTACCCTGTGATCCCATCCCATGGCATCACCACCAACACCATAACCTGACTCATCAGCTGCTACAGGTTGGGTATAGATGGTTGAGATATGGTCTGCTTCCCATCCGGTGGGTGTTGAATATACATGGAAGAGGTTTCCGTAGTAGGGGATTGGGTCTAGCAAATAGGTATAACCCAATGAATCGGGATGTGTTGAATAGGCACCTTTGATCACGCCAAACAGATGCAGTTCACCGTTGTTGTCAACCACACCTTCCATTTGTGATGTAAAGAACGGGCGTGTTACGTTGGGATCGGCCAGTGTAGGCCTGATATTGTTCACAAGGGTTGGGACGTTCGCGAAGTCGAAGAACGGCTCTTTGTTCCAGGTTGCGCCGAAGTCGGTGCTTTTGAAGATGATGGGTTGGTAGGAGGTGTTGGGATTGGCGCTGTCGATGCCATTCACCCAGATATACCCTACGCTTCCATCAGGCGACCAGGCTGTACTGTAAGCGCCCACATAATAGGAGGCGTCTAAGCCGGGGTTGGCAATCGGTACATTCACCAAGACCCTGTCCCAATCGAATTGACCCGTTGCCGGGTTGAAGGTTCCGTTGTTCATGGTCATAGGATACCATTCTGCTATACCAACACCGCTGACAAATTCATAGTGGTTACCCAGCACGTGGACATGTCCTGAACCGGGAGCACTCATTCCGTAGCGCGGGAAGTCCTGTGCATGTACAGAATAGTCTTCGTACACCACGTGGTGCGCCGTGCTGTCGAGCCTGACGCTGGCCCAAAAGTTTTCTGTCCAGCCACCGCCATCAGTGGTGGGCCCGCACACAACAGCATACGCATTCTCGATGTCGGTGTTGCCGGTGGGATTGTAAATCACACCACCCGGATACCTGTTAAACTTCATGTCGTCGGTAACCATCAGGGTGTTCCATGAATACCCCAGTGTGGTGGAGTAGGAGACAAAGATTGAACCGGAGGTAACACCCAAGCCTGCCGCCGGGTTGCCCCTTGCTGTGAACATCATGGCGTTCAAATCCTGGTTCGCTGTGAGGCATGTGGTAATCTCCACAATACTGGTGTAGACATTGCCCGACGAAGCGATGGGGATTCTGAAGCTCGACTTTGAAGGCATTTTAAACACCGAGTAGGATCCTACGTTGGTGGGAAGATCCATAATTTGGTGTTGTTCGAACATGGTATGGGCTCTGACCGGCTCATTCAGAGGATTCGACTGCGCAAACAGTGAGGTAAATCCCCACACCATCAAAACTAAAAGTACTGCTCTTTTCATTGTTGTGATTATTTTGGTTGAACATTAAAGAGTTTTCCGACACAAACATATTGAAATTTCTTAAGCAAATATACACATAATAAAAATAAAAATAAAAAAAAGAAGCCTGAAAGCGATGCTTTTCAGACTTCTTTGAAAGTTATTCTCTCTAATAGCTCAGAATGTGCCTTTTATCT